>DBKX01000396.1:9405-11112 GCA_002297865.1 Lachnoclostridium sp. UBA739 | reverse complement strand
GTGGCTCCGGTCTCGGTGGCCTCGGTGGCCTTGGTGGCTCTGGTCTCGGTGGTCTTGGGTTTGGTCTTGGATTTCCCTCAGGCGGTCTTTGCCCTGGGTTTCCAGGCTGACGGAAATTAGAACCTGGTCCAGCATTTCTTCTACCATCTAATTGGTCCATAAATTGCTCCATTCTTCCATAGCACGCACTTTATACCATCCTATGAACGCAGAACATGTTTCGTGCAAGAAACCTTAAAATTTTTATTATCTTAAATTATTTCTTAATTGTAAATTTAACTGTTCTGATGTTTCCAGATTTATCTGTTACCCTAACTGTATATTTTCCAGGTCTAGAAACTTTTTTGCCACTTCTAATAGTATTTCCATTTAAAGTCGCAGTTTTTACACCATATTGATCAGAGAATTTAATCGTTCTTGCAGATCGATAAGTCTTTCCATTTGTTACACCTGTAATAGTCGGATTTACTTTATCGATAACAAAGGTTGCTTGCCTGATATTTCCTGCTTTATCTGTTACTTTTAAAGTGTATTTTCCAGTTCTTCCAACCTTTGTTCCGCTCTTAACTGCTTTCCCATTCAGTGTTGCGGACTTGACTCCTCTTTTATCAGAGAATTTAATTGTCTTTGTCTGGTTATAGTATTTTCCGTTAGTAACCCCAGAAATAGTTGGTTTCGTACTATCAATATAGAATGTAATCTTTGATACATTTCCAGCATAATCGTATGCAGTAACATTATACTGTGCATCGTTGTAGAAATATTCTTCGTTCCCCATTAATTTTCCATTAACAGTAGCTTTCTTGATACCAATGTCATCTGATAATCGAATCTGCACTGCATCATCGTAGTCGCCATTACATCTATAGTACGCACCATTTTTAGCGCCGTAAATTACTGGTTTCTTTGTATCCTTTGGATACTCTTGTTTTCCTACTATTGTAGCTTTTAAAAGTTTATCATTTAAGCATTCCTCAAATACCCAAGAAACTGTTTTACCATCTTCACCTTTTGTTCCATTCGTATCAACGATTTCATTTGGAAATGTGATATCCATACGACTAAATTCATGTATGTCATCAAGAATGTCATCATCATCGTCACCTGCTACATCATGTCTATCAAGAGAACCTGTATAAGTTCCATGGAATGTAGTTGTAGTAACTTTACAGCTAGATAGCAGAGCATCTTCTATAAACTCATTGCTGCTTGTGTTAAAGAACGCTTTACTAAAAGATTTCGCATCGGTTAACAGCTTTTTCAATTCATCCGTAGTTTTGAATTCTACTGTCTTTTTTAAGTTTACATACTTCTCGCCTTTAAAAGATTCAGTTGATTTCACAAAGCCCAATTTTTCTAATTGTTTTACATATGCGCTGCCGCCTAACTCTGCGCACTCATTAAAGGATTCTTCATCAACCATAAATGCGAATCCCATACTTCCTGTTCCGTCAGCATTCATTTGAACTAAACTAGCTTCACCAGAAGAACATGCTGTTAACAATAGCATACTTAACATCATGATGAGCATACATGCTGTTCTTTTCATTTTTTTCATTTCCTATTTGCTTGCATTTTTATTATTGTTTATGTAATGAACCTACTTGCAAGCATCCTCCTTCTTTTGTTGCAATATCATGTTGCAATTATCAACAGTGACATTGTAACATATGAAGATGTCTTCGTAAACATGTATTTCATTATGTC
>DBKX01000396.1:0-9377 GCA_002297865.1 Lachnoclostridium sp. UBA739 | reverse complement strand
TGGATGCTTTAGATTCCAAGTAAATCGTTTTGTTTTCTTTCGTCCTGTCTTCGTTGTCATCATTATTAATTTAAATATAATAATTGTATCATACTGTTCTACATCTTGAACTTTCAGTTTATGGTTTTCCAGAATATCACACTTTAAAGCTTTTGCTATCCAATTGGCATACTGCGTTGTATATCCTGTTTTGCAACGATATAGTACAACTTCCTTACTCATTTTCTTCATTTCCATATTCTGTAAACTGTTCTGACATTGTTCCTTCAATATAATTTTTACGGTACACAGCAGGTGCTGTATGGTATCTCTTTTTAAACATTCGATAAAAGTACGTTCTGTCTTCAAAACCACATAGATTCACAATCTGGTCGATAGAAATATTGGTGGTTAAAATTAGTTTTCTAGCAAGCAGCATCCTGCTTTCTATTATGTATTCAAACGGAGTCATTCCAACAATTTCTTTAAATGTTTTACTAAAGAAATTTTTACTTAGGCCACATTGCGCCGCAAGTTCTTCCAGCGTAAAATGTTTTTCCAGGTTGTTATCTATATATCCCTTGCAAGATAATATCAAATCGTAATGTCTTAAAGCGCTTTTATTGACCTGCATTACATTTCCACTATCGCATTCTGCGTCTATAATTTTAAACATCTCCTCCATTTCTGCTTTAATATTTTTTTCATGCTCCACTCTTCCCTGTTTAAAAGAGCGAATTACATTCACGAAATGTATTTCCAGCTCCTCAAAATGACTTGTCTGATAACAGTCTGGATATTTACCAAAAAAGCCATAATCTTCAATCTGAGTATTCTTATCTGTAACCCAATAAGGTATCGTCGTATCGTAATAACACACTCGTTCTTGGCTTGCGATTGGATCAAACGCAATTCCATAACTATAGTATCCTGCGATCCCCTGTGTTACCACGCCAGGCTTTCTAAAAAATACATTCCCTGGCATAGTACAATATTTCTTTCCCTCTGTGGTCATTGTACCTGCTCCGCCTATTATCAGCTCCATTTCATAAAATCTGGTCACTCGTTTGGGATAGGGCATACCAGGTGCACAAAATAATGTCTCTGCTGTTGTATTGGAAATATCAACAACTACTGGATTTAGTTCCATATTTTTCACTCCAAGCTTTTATTCATTTTTCTCAAAATAGTTTACTCCCTGTATGATGCTTTTAGTTTATCATCTTTTTTCTTTTTAGAAAACAGAAACGTAAAAAAGACACCTGCCTCTTTTGAAACAGATGTCCTTTTATCTGAATTAGGTATCAATATTGAGCTTTATAACCATTAAGCTTGAATTAAAGTTCCATTATAACTTACTTGCATTCCAACTTCTTTGAATCCAGAAACATTAGACCAGTCGTTGTTAGCAAAACGAGACTGAATTTCTACATATCCTGAATTTGGAGCAAAGCTGAAGGAATCTGTAAATTTAATGTTGATAACATATTCGTTTCCGGATTTACTTATTGTGGATTTCATTCCGGATGTAAAGCTTACATAGTATGGTGCTACATTTAACTGCGCTGCTGCATTGTCACACCATAAGTTCATATCTTTACTATCATCTTTTGTAAAACGATATGTAATCTCTAATTTAGATAAATCAATTGCGTTAAAACCTGTATTACTAATCTGATATACCTGATTTAAGGAACCAGCTCCTGAAGTTGTCTGTGTCACTTTAATTCCGTTTGTAGAAACACCTTGTGTTACAGTTGGTTGTGAAGGTTTTACTGATGGTGCTACACTTGGCTGTACGCTTGGTGATGGTTTTACACTTGGCTGTACGCTTGGCTGTACGCTTGGTGATGGTTTTACACTCGGCTCCACGCTTGGTGATGTACCTAAACGGTCCATACGAGCTAAAGCTAATACTAAAGCAGAGTTCCAATAAATATCAACTTCGTTTGTAGAATAACATTCTGAGTGGTCTACGTAACATTTAGCAGGTGCTGCATCTGCACACATATTTTTTGCAATGCCATCCTCTAATGCACTATTTGGTCCACCAACTAATGCACCTTTAATTGCCTTTTTCGCTACCATAGATGGTCTGTGGTGTGGATTTTGTGGTGATGTTGTACCATAACCAGTTACATAAGACATACCCATTGAGTTTTTCCCATATACATAGTTTACATGCTCGATAGCTGCTGTCTTATATGCTTCGTTTCCAGTAATGTTATATGCATCCATTAATATGTTTGCATTATTAAGAGTTACCATATTACTTCCCCAGATGTAATTGTTTCCAAGTGATGTACCGTAAGGGTCATTCTGGCTTGTTCTTAATAAATCATTTGCATCCGAAACAATTTTGCTTTCAATTCTTTGTTTTACAGAAGCATCTTGGTTCGCAGATTTTAAATATAATACATTACCATACTGAGTAATTGTCTGCCAGCCATATTCTGTATCAATACCCTGATTTACTAGATTCTTCACTGCCTGATGATAGGTATTTTCACCTGTTGCATAATAAAGAGCTGCTGCTGCATAATATCTTTCATCCTTGTCACTCTTATCACCATATTCACCCGTTACGATACCCTGTGGATTGGATACTCCTTGAGATGGTGCGGAGCTTAAATAATTCCAAGCTTTCTTTGCTGCTGATAAGCAAGTCTTTGCAAAGGATGGATCGATATCTTTGTATGTATCATATGCTAATGCCATACATGCTGCAAAATCACCTGTTGCTGTTGTAGAAATAGGAGTTATGATTAACTCAGCTGTTTCTTTATCCGCACTCACGTAAGCAGGGAAATCTGCACATGTTACTTTATGATGTACTCCACCATTATTCTGATCCTGCATCTTTAACATCCATTCGAACTGGCCTTTTAACTCATCTAATACGTCAGCCTGTCCATTGCCGCTCTCTGGAATGTTTGTGTTATCGGTAAATACTGCTTTATTTGCCTGATATGCTAATAAAATATCGGATACTGCTTTGGATGTTGCTACAACATAACGTCCGTAGTCACCTGCATCATGCCATCCACCAGAAACATCAATGTAGTTGTTGGTTCCATAAATCTTTGCTTTTGTCTGGTGACATGCTGGATGAGCGAAATCTCCGCCAAGTGAGGATGGGATCGCTTCACATCTTTGTAAATAGAAGAATCTCATGGCATCTGTAAATGTTTCTTGATAAATATTATCTGCAATTTTGAATTCATAGGAATCCTGTAATCCCGTGGAAACAATTTTATATGTACCAGGTGCTGTTACTTTGGAGAAATCTCCTTTATAATCTGTTTCGCCTGCTAAGGAGTTAAACTGACCTGAACCGATTGTTCCTGTATACACAGTTTTATTTGTAACAGTATTTACAACAGAGAAGCTCTTTCCAACATTGGCACCGCGGAAAACTGCTATTTTCTGATCTTTGGTTCTGTAACCTAACTGGTTAATGTTAATTTCCTGTGCTTTCTTAGCTTCATCGTATTGAATGTTGCTGCCATCTAATAATTTAAGTGATACATTGTCTAGATAAACATGATGTGCCGGAAGAGACTGTCCACAGTTACCAACGCTAAAGCAAAGTCTTGGTAATGGGTCATTTGCTTCTTTCATTGTAAATTTAACTTTTACTTTCTGTGTTGAACTGCTTGTTTTTACATTGCCATCATAGTATCCAGTGTAATCGCCACCGTTTAACTGAATTCTGTAATCAACACTTCTAGCAATGGAAGATGAAATATCGAAGGATAATTCATATACACCATTTTTATACATGCCGAAGCCTTCATAGTATGCCTGCATGGAATAATTTACAGTTCCACAATCTGTTACATACAGGTCTAATTTTCCATTGCTTGCAGATATGGTTCCTTTTCCGCCCTCGGTTGTGAAGTAATTCCAGTCTGCTGTTCCATTATTAAAGTCACCATTTTTAATTAAATTTACATTTGTTTGCTGTGCTGCTTTTACAGCGAATGTATTCTGGCTTGTTCCTACTACTGGTGATGTAGCTAAAGCTAACGCCATTAATATTGCTATTCCTCTTTTTCTCATCGGTATCATTCCCCTTTTAATATAATTTTCTCATTTTTATCCTATAGAAATTTTTTTGACAAATATGTTCTTCTTAATAAAGAACGGTTAAGCCCTTGTCTGTAAATCCTGTGCCAATAGATAACCAGTCATCATTTGCCATTCGGATTTGAACCTGCACACTTCCTGTTTGTGGTTTTAATGTGAATGCATTTTTAAATGTAATCTCTAATACATAATTACCACCATCTTTTTTGATAGAAGTATTTGCATTTAAGCTTTGGCAGTAAGGTGCAACAGATAACTGTGCTGCTGCATTGTCGCAGAATGCATTCATGTTTTTTGAATCAGATTTTGAGAATGTATATCTGATTGTTAATTTTGATAAATCAATTGCATTTGATCCATTAGCTGTAATGGTATAAGTCTGATTAATGGACTGGCCTGCTGGTGCCTGGCTTGGAGTTGGTGCTATACTTGGTTGTGTAGATGAAACTACTGCCTGACTTGGAGATGGACTTGGAACAACTGTAGTTCCGCCTTTTACAGCAGCTCTAAATGCAGCTAAGGAAGCAGCACTTGAGTTGATTCTCCAGTCAGTTTCTTTATTTTCACCGAACCAGGATACTAACTTGATTCTTGGGTATTTTGTACGAATTGTTTTAAATGTCTCTGTAATCCATGCAGCTTTATTTCCTCCAATTTCAGTACTAGAAAACTCTGTAATGAAGATTGGTTTGTTGATTGTAGATAATGCCTGGTAAGGAGCCGCGAAAATTTCGTCAAAAGACTGCCATGTACTGCCCCAGGACTGAGTTGTTCCCCAGTTATAACCATCAATTGCTACATAATCTACATATGTATCACCTGGATAATGATCTGTGTAAGATGTTCCTGAACCACAGTTTCCGGCATTTACGTTCCAGATAAATTTAACATTGTTTGCTCCAACCTGACGGAAAATGTTTACAACATGCTGGTATGCTGCTTTGTATGTCTGATTATTATTCACTTTGCTGTCACCGATTGCCCAGTCATACCAGTTTCCGTTTGCTTCGTGCATTAAAGAAATATAAATCTCTTTGTTGCACGCTTTCGTATCACTTGCCATCTGGCGGATATGATTATCTTTCTGTCCGCTGCTAATGTCAGTATTCTTTATGCCCCATGGTTCCCAAGTAATAATCGCTTTTGAGCCATTGTTGTAAATGGAATCCATAATTGTAGGTCTGATTGAGCTAAAAGCTTTGATAACCTGTTTTTCATAGAAAAAACCTCCCTTTTTAAATTTATAGTATCATTATAAATCCTGCTTGGGAGACAAACAATCCATTATTATACTACAAAATGTTGACAATATAATTTAGAAGCACAATATGTATGTTTTATATGAAATAGGACACAAAAAAGAAAATGGTGTAATCGTGCCTAAAACCAGCGCACAATTACACCTAATACTCTCTTGAAAGAGATCACCAGAAACAAAGAGGTCGGTGGCAGATGGATTTGGTCATATTTCGTAAAAGCCACGGATATCATTGCTATCAATGGGATTACCGTAAACATGACCACACTTAAGGCAGAGCAGAATAAAAGCGTTATATGAAATTTCTTATCTCAATAAGACTTTACATCCTCTCCGAAGCTATTATGTGTTTTCCAAAAACTGCCATCTCCTGCAAACGGTACGCCTTCACATAATTCCATACAGAAAGGCCTGCGAAAGCAGAAATGATTCATACGGTGATGATTCCAAAAAAAATTATTTTAAAGAAATGATCGTAATCATTGACCTCGTTTATCATTGATTAAATATGAAACTATATTTCCCTCTGAGCAGTTCCAAGGGTAGTAATCTTTTGTACATCTATTCGTGCAACGCCCCCACGTTTGCACAATCGTTTGTACTTTTTAATAGTATAGGATATACAAATATTATTGTCAATGCATAAATACAATGAGATATTTTTTTATTATGTGCACATCTTGCACAAAAATAGAACGTGAAAGTTACGAATAATAAATTTCTTTTATTATAATTTACGATTCTTGTTGTTTTTTTTATTTATTTAGTTGAATTATTTATGATTACCTGATAACTAAGTTTTGTTACATTTGCTACCATTTTTTCTCTACACAGCCAACACAAATTTGCCTTTTTCTAAATCTACCACATCTAACTCTACCCCATACAATTCCTGTAATGCCTTTCTCGTAACTACCTTAGCAGGTTCCCCTATCATATGCACTTTCCCTTGTCGTAGACCTATTATCTCATCACTATAATGGATTGCCTGATTCATATCATGTAAAATCATTACAATGGTAATACCGTATTCCAGATTCAGCTTCTGAATCAGTTTAAGAATTTCAATCTGATATCGTATGTCCAGATAGGTTGTTGGTTCATCTAACAACAAAATGTCTGTGTTCTGTGCAAGAGCCATCGCTATCCAAACCCTCTGCTTTTGCCCACCGGATAAGGTGCTGATTTCCCGCTGCCGAAGTTCTGTTATTCCTGTAACCTCCATCGCCCAGTCGATATACTTCTGATCCTCTTTGTTTTCTTTCTTTCCAAGTCTGACATAAGGTGTCCTTCCATAAGAAACCAGTGTTTCTACTGTGGTATCATTGCTGGCAGTATTATACTGATGCACGATGGATACTTCTTTTGCAAAATCCTTTAAACGGATTCCACGGATATTCTTTCCTTTCAGATAAATTTTTCCCTTCCGAGGCACTAGATTCTTGGTCATAAGCTGAAATAATGTTGATTTTCCACAACCATTTGCCCCAAGAATTGTTGTAATTTTTCCTTCCTTAATCGAAAATGAAACGTCTTTTAAAATGTCATGTTCTCCCCTCTTATCATCTCGCCCATAAGAAAAATAAAGGTTTTTAATTTCCATACGTTTTCCCACTCTTTCTTAATAGTAAAATAAAAAATGGTCCACCAACGACTGCCATTACCACCGATGCACTGATTTCATAAGGTGCACAGATGGTACGTCCCACCGTATCCGCAAGTAAAAAGGTAAATGCTCCTGCCAGCATACTAAACGGAAGCAATATTTTATGATTGGAACCAACAAAGATTCTCGCAATATGAGGTACGATTAATCCAAGAAACCCCACTACACCTACGATAGCTGTTGCTATAGAAGTAAGAAGTACTGCAACTATTGATACCATCACACGCAAATGTCCAATATTTACACCGATTGCACGAGCCGTTTTATCTTCTAGGGAAAGCAAGTTACATTTTCCAGAGAAGCACTGGGCAATGACTAAACCAATCAAAACATAAACCGCAAGCAACTGTACATCCTTCCAAGTTTTCATGGTTATATTTCCTTCCACAATGGATGCCACACCAGTCCTGCTGCCACCAGTCATGGTATCTAGCGCATTCATAAGCCCTTTCAACATAACATCAATTGCAATACCTACAAGCAGAATCCGCAACGGACTCAAACCGCCCTTCCATGACAGACTATAAACCATGAAAAATGCAATCAGCCCTCCCAGACAAGCAAACAACGGTGCATATAGATAACATGCTGGTGCACAAATCGTCACAAGCATTGCAGCGAAGCTGGCACCACTTGAAATTCCAATAATCCCAGGGTCTGCAAGAGGATTTTTAAGGACAGCTTGAAACAGAACTCCAGCTACAGCTAAAGCAGCCCCAGCAAGCATTGCAACTATAATACGCGGAAAGCGTAAATCATAAATTGCTGCCACATTTGGGTTGTATTCCACCCATAAACCTCGCAACAGCTCAACAAACGTCACTTGAATGCTTCCCAAATTCACAGACAGAAGGAATAAACCGTTCAAAAGGGCAGTTATTGTTATAAATGCAATGCATATCTTACTTTTTTTTCTCATGCTGACTCCTCTCCGTACAAAATCTTCTGCAAGGTTTCCAGAGCATCCTGATAGTTAAAATTCGCACTCATTCCAAACTGTCCTCCTGGCAAGTCATATACCTTTTCTTCCTTCACTGCCCTAAAATGTTTCCAGATATCATTGGTTGCAAATTCTTCCGCAAACATTGCACTAACCTGCTCTGGCATAGCATGAGACGCTCGCAGAATGATGTCCGGATTCATTTTGGCAAGTTCCTCTGTGTTGATAGTTACAAAGTCCTTGCTTACTTCTTTACATACATTCGTAGCCCCCGCCATTGCTACGAGACTTCCTACATATGACTGCTCAGTCGCTACCACATAAGAACCTGGTAACCCCATTAAAATCAGCACAGATGGTCTTGTTTTTCCTTTCAACTTTTTCTGATAAGACTGGTAATACGTTACAAAATCATTTACCAGTTTATCTGCCTGTTCTGCTCTGCCAAACAACTCTCCAAGCTCCTGAATAGACTTGTACATTCCCCATATACTGTCTAAATTAACAAATGCATACTCGCTCTTTCCTTCTTTAAACTTTGGCTGCAAATCAGACTGCAGACTTTTTGGTCCAATGATCCAATCCGCTCCTAGTGTACTGATTACTTCCATATCAGGAGACATAGGCGTTCCTACCTTCTTAACTTTCTCATAGCGTTCAGGTAACTTATAGATACTGCTTGTAGGTACTCCAATCAAATCCAAATCAAGCTTGTCACAGATTTCCACCACTGATGTACTGGTTGCAACGATTCTTTCTTGTCCCTGCAACGCTGCTTCCCTTCCTTGGCTTTGGTCAACACACCCTGTTAAGGATAAGATTAAACTTACTGTCAAAAGTAAGAAAGCTATTATTCTCTTACATCTAATTTTCAATTTTCCCTCTCCTTTATTCTTTTGATAATGAAATATGCTCCTACTCCGATTCCAGTAATTAAAATTCCTCCTACCAGAACACCAGACAAAATAGCTGCTGCTACAATAAGAAATATCTCTGAAAAGATTCCGCTATCTTCTTTCTCATTGTCCTCGTCAACCTCATCTTCTGATTGGGAATCCATCTCTTTGGAAGTTGTAAGTCCATCTGCCTGTTCAATCTGTTCTATTGCAGTTAATTCCTTTTGATCTGATTCCTGAACTTTATTCTCTGTCTGTACATTTTCAGCATCATTTGTGCCGCTTGTCTGTTTTTTGTCCTCTGTCTGTTTTTCAGCTTCAGTTGTTTTCGTATTGTTCTCTTTTCCTGTTGTATCAGATTCTTTAATACTTTTTACGAAATCTCCACTTCCTTTTTTCGGATTTGAGAACGCATAATAGAAGATTACTTCTCTCCCCATAGCATCCACATAACAGGATGTGCGAATAACCGCATCCTGAGATGGTATAACAAAGCGATAATCTGTGCAGTATTTACCATTCACATTTTGCTGCATCACAGTTGTCTTT
>DBKX01000397.1 GCA_002297865.1 Lachnoclostridium sp. UBA739 | reverse complement strand
ATGCTGTGAGGAAACTGATAGGCTTATTCACTTCAATGACGATGAATTTCTACTTTTTCTTCCTGATGCAGGCAAAGATAAAGCATTACATAGATTTGAAAAAATATTGGAATTTACAAAAAAATTAGTAATGAAAGATGGCAGACAAATAGATGTATCCATTTCTGGAGGCGCTATCACATATTCAAAAGGAAAAAGAGAGATTGACCAAGTGATAAGCCAGCTCAATTCAGCACTGAATTACATTAGAGAAGTGAATAAGGGAAGTCTTGCCTTTTATTCTTATCAAATTGAACAAAGACAAAATCGTATCAGCATGATAAAAAAGGACTTGAAAAATAGTATAACCAATCACTTCTCTGGCTTTGAACTTTATTTTCAGCCCTGGGTAGACGCACATGGCTCAAAAATTCTCGGTTGTGAGGCTTTACTTCGCTGGAAGGGAGAACATATTACAGATGCTGGGCCTCAAGAATTTATACCACTTCTTGAAGAAGATATAAGTATTATAGAAGTAGGCCACTGGGTTATGAAAGAAGCTATGAGACAACAAAAAGAATGGCAACAGAAGTACGGAGACTTTAAAGTTAGTTTTAATGTATCGTATCAACAGTTTCTAGAAGTTGATTACGTAGATGAACTTGTAAAAACGGCTAAGGAATATGGTGTCAAACCAGAAAATATGGTACTAGAACTAACGGAAAGCTGCAATGTAGTTACTCCAAAAAATTTAGAAGCTGTTTTCCAAAATATACGGAAACATCATTTTCATATTGCACTAGATGATTTTGGAACCGGCTATGCTTCTTTATCCATGCTTAAGAATCTTCCAGTAGACGAAATTAAAATCGATCATTCCTTTGTCAGAGAATTAATAAAAGAAGGTCATGAGGTTGATTTTGCTGTAATTGAGTCTATCATGTTACTCTGTGACCGATTAAACTGTAAAGTTGTTGTAGAAGGTGTGGAAAACAAAGACGTTGACACCATTATTCGTGGCATGAATGCGACCTATTTACAAGGATATTACTATTCAAAACCAATTTGCAAGCAAGAGTTTGAACAAATGCTCAACGATAATTTAAATATTGGCTCATCTAAACAGCCAATATATATTAAAGATAAAGAAACTACCGTTACAGACAAGCAAACATATAGCTACACACAACTGGCCATGATGGCACTATCTACCACCTACATTTCTATGCATTTATTGAATTTGCGTGAAGATACCTTTAGAGAATATCAGGCGATTCCAGCTGTTCATAATTTAATTGGCATATCTGGAAGAATAACTGGAACATTAGAAAAAATTATGGCTTCCTTAATAGCAGATGAGTATATTGAAAGTGTTTTAGAATTTGTCAGAATAGATACATTAGAAGAAAGGCTACGTGGTAAAGAGTGTATCTCTCATAAAACTTTTGGAAAGATTTCTGGCTGGTGCAGGCTTACTTTTATACCAGTTACATATAACGATCAGGGAAAACTAGAATGTGTTCTATATACAGTAGATAGAATCGATAAATAACCTATTTTTTAGGAATACAACATGAGACATATTTATACATGCCCCATGTTGTATTCCTTTTCATTTAATGAAACAGGATCCACTACTCAAGTATTAATTCTGCGGAGCCATAAGCTTTTATTGGATTGCCTGTTTCATCAAATTCCGTTGTATACCGAACAAGGTACGGGATTCTGTCTTTTGTTAGTGGCATAACAGCTTCTAAGGATTGGACACCCTGTGCTATCTGAACATGCCAATCTCGATACATATCTGCAACCTCTGGTGGAAAGAAATCAGTCTCAATTAAACTATCGGGGTAGTTTTTTACCACTGATGGAAGTCCAAGATCTCTTCTGCAACGGAAACAAGGTTTCATTTCTTTCGTAGCAATTATGTATTCCCAGAAATAAATTTTAGCTTGCTCAATTACCACTTTAAAATCTTTCTCAACGTCCAAAAGTTCATTCATACGTATTGTCTCAGCTGTACNNAATGTTTCGAATCATAGCGTAAAAAAGATAATAATTTTTACTTTCTCCTATCAAGCGAATATTGCTTCGTATCAGAAACCTGTCAACTCCACAACACGCAGATTCAATCTTGCGCCAAGTCTCGCACTCTTCTTCCTCTTTCGATTGGATTGCACGTTCTAGGGTTTCAATATACTTGTCTCGGTCTAATTCATTCATCTGTGCAAGTATATCCCCATCAATAACATCCTTTTCGGATAAGTTCATCCCTAATTCTTTCAAGTACTTTTTATTCACTCTGGATATAGAAATCTTACCATCTTGATATTCAAATACAACTGCTGCACCTACATAATTGCTAAAAATCAAAGTATCCAATGACTCCGGTGTCCAAAATGTACGGGCATCTAAAGTATCAATCAATTCCATTTCGGAATTAAACTTACTGAACTGTCCTTCCATTAACAGCTTATAAAAATCCTCTTCATTTAGTGGTTTAGAATATAAAAATCCTTGTATGTAATCACAACCAATACTTCTTAGAAAATTGGATTGTTCTTTTGTCTCTACGCCCTCAGCTATAATAGTCATATTCAGCCAATGTGCCATTTTTACAATCGAATTTAATATAATGCCAGCTCGATTATTCTGTGTAATACTAGACATAAACTTCATATCAAGTTTTATAATGTCAAAAGAAATGTCCTTAAGTACATTTAGAGAAGAATATCCGCTTCCAAAATCATCCATCTCAACTAAATACCCAGAAGCATTTAGTTTTTCAATAATCGCATTTACTTCCTTTTCATGCTTCATTGCAATGGTTTCCGTTAATTCAACACGCAAGTACTTTACAGGAACATCGTATGTATTTCTTATCTCTTCTAAACGTTCTACAAAATTATCTACAAAAATATCATATCTGGAAAAGTTCGTTGATATAGGTATTACATGTACTCCTTCATCTATTAATCGACGAATAAACCCACATGTAAGTTCATATACATAAAAATCCAGTTCAACAATCTGCTTCGACTCTTCTAATACGGGAATAAAAATACCTGGTGGAATCAACCCCCTCTTTGGATGCTTCCATCTTACTAATGCTTCGGCTCCGACCATCATACCTGTTGAATGATTATATTGTGGCTGAAAATATGCTACAAATTGCTTTTCTTTTATCGCATTCGCAAATTCCTCTTTTATTTGTTTACTTGTTAACTGCTCATTATTTAACTCCATCATCTGTACTCCCTTCATCATTTATTCTTCCATATCATAGCTTGATATAGTGTTCTTATTCATTATTCTCTATTTAATCCCATTCTACAAAAATAAAAAATGAGACATCCTGTTCCACCAAGATGTCCCAAATCCAATCGTTTTCTATAACATATGTGCTCTCAATTCCTCACCCGATAAAGGACTAAGATAAGCCGGAGCTATATCAAATACCGTTTTACATCCGCTTACGCCCTCTTCTGACAAACGGTTTATAGCGCGTGCAAATGCAAGAATAACAGATGACGTAAATTCTGGGTTAGAATCTAATTTTAAGCTGTATTCAATTACATGCTTATTTTCTTTGTTTATGCCAGTAACACCAGATCGAAATACGAAACCTCCATGAGGGATTCCTGCATGATTCTTCGCAAACTCATCTTCTGTGATAAAATGTACTGTTGTGTCATACTCATCAAAATAATTAGGCATTTCCTTTATGGTCTTTTCAATTTGAGTTAAATCTGCACCTTCTTCTGCAACAACAAAACATTCTCTTGTATGTTTCTGTCTTGTAGTTAAAGTAGGATTTTCACCCTTTCTTACTGCTTCCAAAGCGGAATCTACTGGTATTGTATATTGTTTTCCATTTTTCACACCTTTTACACGGCGAATTGCGTCAGAATGTCCCTGGCTTACGCCTTTGCCCCAGAATGTATAATCGTTACCTTCTGGTAAAACGGAACAGCCATATAATCTCATTAATGAGAACATTCCTGGGTCCCATCCGCAGGAAATTAGAGCAACATGTCCATTTTCTTTTGCAACATGGTCTACATTGGCAAAATGCTCAGGAATTCTTGCATGTGTATCAAAGCTGTCAATTACATTGAAGTATTTTGCATATTCAGGTGTTTGATTTGGTAAGTCTGTTGCTGAACCACCACAAAGCACTAACACATCAATCTGGTCTTTCAAGGATTCGATTTCCTCTACAGAATATACCTTAACGCCTTCTGTTAGTGGTGTAATACTTTTCGGATCTCTTCTTGTTATGATACATGTCAGTTCCATATCATCATTTTGTCTGATAGCACTTTCAACGCCTTTTCCTAGATTTCCATAGCCTAAAATTCCAATTTTCATACTAATCTCCCTTTCGTATTTTGTTTCTGTGTGTATATTTTCATCTAAACTCCTACATAAATAAGATTAAGTCATTGCCTTGTCTATGTCATTAAGCATCTGTTCCATATTCACAATTAATACGTCTTCATCCCCTGTTGGACACACCATGAGCATGACTTCTTTACTGCCAACATAGGCTCTGCACTGTGCACAGAATTCTTCGAAACTGATGGATACAGCAGCTTCTCCTTCTACAGCATACTCTTCTGCCATTTTTTTATCCTGCCAGACTAATAGGTCTACTCCGCCTTCTTCATTTTTGAACATTGTGTATGCATCTTCATATTCTAGGAACCATACTTGCTGTGTTTCTAAAATTGTCTGAATAAAGTTTCTATATCTATTGTTTGCTGACGATTTTAAGATTTTCGATATCTCTTCCATGTTTTTCTCCTTGACTGAATATAAGATATAAAAATATTATACTATCTCAGTATGAATTGTCAACGTGGCATGTTTTATTCAGGAACAAAGTGTGAGTTCTTCGCACCCTCGCCTTAAGTTCTCTAAAAGTAACTCACACTTTGCCGCACCGAGCGGGTATCGCTGTACTTTAGCGACTATTTTCCTTACCCGCTCGTGTGCATCCAGCCCCTGTTATTTAGGACTTTTCTATAAGTTAAAAAAGAATATGGATTCAATCACATAATATACATATAGGAATATAATAAAAGGATCGTATTTTAGGGGGCCTTCATGAGGAACAAGTGTAATCCAAACCATTCAGACTCCTATATGACAGATAGTCTAGGCCGTCTCGTAGTTGACGACCAGAATTCGCTTACAGTTGGTTGTGGAGGAATGACTTTGCTAGAAGATATGCAGCTTATAGATAAGCTGGCGCATTTTAATAGGGAACGTATCCCGGAACGTGTTGTCCACGCAAAAGGGGCTGGCGCCTTCGGTGTATTTACAACTTCACAGTCCATGAAAGCATATACCTGTGCAGACTTTTTACAGTGTGCCAATAAATCAACAAACGTTTTTGTACGCTTCTCCACAACGGGCGGTTCCAGAGGTTCCGCTGATACAGTACGGGATATTAGAGGGTTTGCAGTGAAGTTTTATACGAACCAAGGCATTTATGATATCGTTGGCAATCATATTCCTGTCTTTTTCATCCGAGATGCCATGAAGTTTCCTGACCTGGTCCACGCCTCAAAACCAGCCCCTAATTCAAATCTTCGTAACATCGAACATTTCTGGGACTTTATATCTTGTACTCCAGAATCGACTCATGTGATTGCATGGCTCTATTCCGATTTAGGCCTTGTAAGCAGCTATTCTAAAATGAATGGATATGGCGTGAATACCTTTATCTGGGTAAATGGAGCAGGCATACGCCGCTACATAAACTATCACTGGAAAAGTTTGCAGGGAGTTGAAACAATTTCAAGACAGAAAGCGACTGAACTATCAGGTTCCAATCCTGATTTTGCAGCTAGCCAGCTCTTTGAAGATATCGCCTGTGGCAACTATCCTCGCTATGAACTCTATGTACAGATGATGTGCGAAAAAGACGTATGCAACCTGGATTTCGACCCACTGGACCCTACAAAAATATGGAGTGAACAGGATTTTCCATTATGCAAAGTGGGGGTCATGACACTGAATCGAAATCCAGAGAATTTCTTTGCACAAGTTGAACAGGCTGCATTCTGTCCGGCAAGTTTAATCCCCGGCATCGAACTATCTGCTGACAAATTACTACAAGGACGTTCCTTTGCCTATGCAGATACCCAACGTTATCGCCTCGGAGCAAACTATGCTCAGATACCTGTAAATCGTTCTCTTTCCCCAATCTGCAACAATCAAAGAGATGGTGCCATGACATACCATTGCGATACGGAACCTGTGAATTATTCTCCAAACAGCCTAAATGGCAACAGCCCACATCCTGTTCCTTTACAATTACCTCCACCGGCACACGCGCTAGGATATATTACAAGAACACCTATAACAAAACAGAATGATTTTTACCAGGCAGGGATTTTTTATGAAAGGCTAAGCAAAATTGAACAAGTGCATCTATGTGAAAATATTCTACGTGAACTGTGCCAGTGTAGAAAAGATATTGTTGACAGAGCGGTACAGAATTTTACTAATGCTTGTCCAGAATGGGGTGCTCAGGTACTGAAAAATGTACGGAAGCTTTTATAAAGAAAACAGAAGAAATTTTAACGTATTCTTGAATAAGCCACTTTAAGGAAAGCCATATTATTTATATTGAAAAGGCATTATAATCATCAAAAGATGAATGAAAAGGAGCTTATTTATGGGAAAAAAATTAGTACTGGTATTGGTTGCAATACTTATGATGATACTGAGCTTAACTTCTTGTGGTCAAAAGAAGCAAGTTACAAATACGCCAGAAGAAATTGAACAAAAAATTGCAGATGCACTTGGCAGTGAAAAATATCTTTGTACTGCCACTGTGGATAAAGATGAATTTTTCAAATTCTACGAATTGGATAAAAGCCAGGTAACCTCCTATGTTGCGAAGGAAAGCAGCAATCCTAGTGACATCCCGGATCGTGCTGTAGTTCTATTGGTAACAGAAGAGTATTCGAAAACCGCAGTGGACCAATTAAACAAGGCTTATGCTAAAATCGTAGAATCCGTCCGAAAAACCTCGTCTGATTTAGGAAAGACTTTAAATGCTCGTATCTATGAGCAAGATGGTTATGTTGCGTTCTTTTTAGCTGGGACTAAGTTTGAAAATGGTAGCAGTGAAAAAGAAATACGAATTGCAAAAAAAGATTACGAGACTGTGGATAACACATGGAAAGAAATATTCGGTTCGATACCAAGTAATTTGGCTATTGTACCACCGGCTAAATAATTATGGTGTCACTTGTGATTTGCTATTCTCTAATATGTACAGAGAGCATTATTCACAAGCGACACTGTTCTTATATACCACTTACATCAAATAAAGCGTCATTATGCGTAAAAAATATTTACTTACTCCATATATCATGCTATATTCAAGTTGTACTCAATGTATGTGGAGTGCTTTCATTTAACTTTTACCTAAGAAAGGAGAATATAGTTATGCGATTAACAAAAAAAATAGGTGCTCTCTCACTTTGTGCAGCGCTTTCACTCACCACACTAGCTTCACCATTACCTATAACTGCAGCAGAAGACACCAGCTCACCTCTTTATTATTCTGAGTGTGAGGACTTAACAATTTCCTCAGATCTTAAAGTCACCAATGCAATCTATGGAGAAAGCAAACCAGGATATACAGGTGATGGTTTCGTCTGGATGCAGAGTTCTGGAACAATTACTATGACTGTGGAAGTACCTGAAACTGGAATGTATTCCATTGTAACACGCTATATGCAGGAATTAAGCAAAGAAGGAAGACTTCAGTATTTATATGTCAACGGAAAATCTAGGGGCTCTTACATGCTTCCATATACAACAGACTGGAAAGACTTTAATTTTGGTTTACATAAACTCAATGCAGGCAAGAACACAATTCAGATTAAGAGTGGCTGGGGATACGCATACTTTGACAGTGTTACCGTTGATTATGGCAACATGCCAGATTTAACAGTAAAACCAGAGCTTTGTGATTCACAAGCAACCGAAACTACTCAAATTTTAATGAACTATTTAACAAGTGTGTACGGTAAAAATATCATTTCAGGCCAGCAAGAAATCTATGGAGGCGGAAATGACGGCAATCCTGAATTAGAATTTGACTGGATACATGATTTAACGGGAAAATATCCTGCCATCCGTGGTTTTGACTTTATGAATTATAATCCACTTTATGGCTGGGAAGATGGTACAACGGAGAGAGTCATTGATTGGGTAAATAACAGAAATGGTATTGCTGCTGGATGCTGGCACATTAATGTTCCAAAAAATTTCTCTTCTTATAAACTAGGTGACCCAGTTGACTGGAAAGAAGCTACTTATAAACCAACTGAAACGGATTTTGACACAAGCAAAGCAGTCGTTCCTGGAACAAAGGAATATGAATATGTTCAATTGATTATCAAAGACTTAGCAGAACAGCTTGCTATTATTCAGGACAATAATGTACCAATTATGTTCCGTCCTTTCCATGAAGCAGAAGGAAATGGAGGTATTAACGGTGAAGGTTCCTGGTTCTGGTGGTCTTCTGCTGGCGCTTCGGTTTACAAACAGCTTTGGAAAATGCTATACACAGAACTTACCGAAACATATGGTATCCATAATATCATCTGGGTTTACAATAGTTATGATTACAGTACATCCGAAGCATGGTATCCAGGCGATGAATATGTTGATATTGTCGGCTTTGATAAATACAATACCGTTTACAACCGTTATGACGGATTATCTGGTGTTCCAAATGAAGATGCCATCTCTTCCACTTTCTACGATTTGGTTAACTTAACAAACGGTAAGAAAATGGTTGCAATGCCTGAAAATGATACCATTCCAAATTTAGAAAACTTAACTATTGAAAAAGCTGGATGGCTTTACTTCTGTCCTTGGTATGGCGAATTTATTATGAGTGAGTCATACAACTATAAAGATACCGTTGTTGATTTATATAAGAGTGATTATGTAATTACATTAGATGAGTTACCTGATTTAAAAGGAACTGGTGTAACACCTAGCAAAAAACCTGTTGTTTCTCCATCTCCTGTTGTTTCAGAAACACCAAGCGAAACTCCATCTCCTGTTATCACTCCTTCTCCAAGTGAAACTACTACACCTGTTGTAAGTACAACTCCTGAAGTGACTACAACACCTGAAGTAAGTGTAACTCCTGAAGTGACTCCATCTCCTGAAGTAACTTCAAGTGCACCTATTACAGATGTCAAACCAGTTGTGAAAGTGACGACACAAGAAGGCGGTTCTATTAATCAAAACTACACAATTACTGCTGCAGGGACAAAAGATGTTGATCTTTCCAAATTGGCAATTCGTTACTACTATGACAAATCAAGTAAGAAAGACCAATCCTTCTGGTGTGATAACGCAGGTTTACAACTAAGTAAAGCTCCTTATTATGTAAATCTGTCTCCAGATGTAATTGGTACTTTCCACGATGGATACCTGGAAATTACATTTGATACATCCTATACCCTTACACCTGGTGCAGGAAGCCTTGTAATGGGCGTACGATTTGCTCAATCAGACTGGTCAAGCTACACTGACTTTGAAGGCAAAGATGTTGTAGTATATTATGACGGAGAAATTGTTTCTAAATAAAGTATAGTAAAAAAACATTTACCTGGCAGGTATAACATTCTTTTTGGGAATGTTACACTTTCCAGGTAATTTTAATGTACACATATAGAGTGCATGTGTTGGGATTCCTCTTCACGAAAAAGCTTCATCTAAAAACTTCGTAATCTGTTCCTTCTCTTCCCGAAGCTTTGACAAACGATTTACATTAGCTCCTGAAGGATGTGGAAATCCCCTCATAATGCTGTTTTTTTCAATCAGTCCCTCTTCTTCCAGATGTAACAGCACTTCTTCAACCGCACTGCCAAGTGGAATAATCACCAACGATTCTTTTTCTCTTAATAGCTTATACTCTTGCAAGAAATTGTCGTAGACATAGTTCATAAGAAATTTGTTTTTGATTAGTTTTGGTGTATGCCCAGAATAATTACTGCCTTTGACAAAGACCGAATACGGGATTAGGGAAATGGTATGAAGTAGATGTTCGTGGCTGCCAAATAACTCACTACAGCTTTCTATATGCAATCTATGATTCAGTTCAACTTCATCAAGCATATTGATGATATTCGTTCGCATAATTCCGCTGAAACGTCCTGCCACCTTACATAAATATTGAATTTCTTCTATGCTTTTTCCTTCTGCAATTCCTTTTCTTGCTGCCGCAATTGCAGTACTCATCTGTTGAAAACCTGGCGTGATTCCCACTATGAAAATGTTTGCCTCAGGATTTTGGTATTCATTGTGGGGAGCATAATATATTTCAATGGATTCTTGCTTTTCTACAAGAAGTTCAGGAATCAGAAGCTGTTCCTTTTTATAGGTGGATTGTATTGGTAGTGAGGCAATCACATCGTAATAATCAGAAAGTGTCTTTATCATCTTTGGTTTCTCCTTTTAGATTCATAACTATAGTGTTAATGGAAGTATGCCACTAAGTTAGAAAAGTATAACACATTTATCGATTATCTACTTTCTCAGGATGAGTAAATTTCCCCGAAACATCAATATACTTAGGATCCATCAACTTAATTAAATCCTTCATATAACCTTAACAGCCATAGAGTTGTTACACCTGATTTTATGAGATGGTTTCCGTCCCCTTGCGGGGATTTACTAACCTTAACTACTATTAAGGGTATCTTAATGGACAAGGAAACTGGGTTTCCGTCCCCTCGCGGGGAT
>DBKX01000143.1:4871-9509 GCA_002297865.1 Lachnoclostridium sp. UBA739 | reverse complement strand
CAAAGGGAGCCCCAAATCAGGGCGTCCTTTCCAACACCTGAAAATTCACAGCCAGATAGTGATGTAGACTGGGATTTTCTTGGCGAATAACTGATTGGAGGTGAACACATGACGGACTTTCTGACAGCAGACACCAACCTGCCATCTTATATGATGTTTCCCCGTTTTCTTCTGGACATGGAAATAAACGAAACTGCCAAAATGCTTTATATTATCCTGCTCGACCGGGCAAGGCTTTCCCAGAAAAACGAGGGCTGGTCAGATGCAGATGGTCATGTGTTCATCTACTTTACGCTTGAAGCACTGGCAGAAGTTCTCCACAAGAGCCAGATGACAGTCAAAACTGCTCTGGCAGTACTTGAAAAACAGGAGCTTATCTTCCGAAAACGTCAGAGTCTCGGACAACCCAATCGGATTTATATAAAACTCCCGAAAGAAACCATCAGCTATACAGACAGATTTCTTTCCCTAAGACAGACAGAAAACTGTCCTATTGACAGACAGGATTCTTTCCCTGATACAGACAGAAAACTGTCTGGTAATAAGAAAGAGATAAAAAAGAACCATTTAGCAATAAGAGGGAGTAAAGAGCCACGCTCACCTTATGGAAAATTTCAAAATGTTTTTCTGTCAGAGAAGGAACTGGAAGATATCTGACAGACAATCCCTGACTGGCAGGATTATATTGAACGCTTATCCGGTTATATGGCTTCTACCGGAAAGCAATACCAGAACCATGCCGCTACCATCATCAGCTGGGCAAGACAGGATCATCCTGCTTCCCAGCAACGAAATTACGAAAGTGAGGAATACGAAACATTATGACAAAATTTACAGAAAAACCAACAGCTATAACACCAAACAGAGATCTTCTGTCTGATGAATATTTTAACAAAACAGACCACCTGATCTACTGTTCCAAATGCAATACGCCAATGCAATGCAGGCATGAATTACAGGGAAAGGTTCTTATTCCTTCTATCCGCTGTAAATGCCAGCAGGAGATTTTTGAGCAGGAAGAAGCCCAAAGAAAACTCCATGAAAAACAAATGGAAATAGAGCATCTTAAAACCAGCGGCTTACAGGACAAAGCACTCTATGACTACACTTTTGCCAGAGATAACGGCATCAATCCGGAAATGAAGCTGGCGCACAATTATGTAAATAACTGAAAAAAAATGAAAGCAAATGCTTCCGGACTCCTTATCTGGGGTGATGTCGGTACCGGAAAATCTTTCTTTACAGGCTGCATTGCCAATGCCCTTTTGGAAAAAGGCGTCCCTGTACTGATGACCAACTTTTCCCAGATTCTGAATACCCTTACCGGAATGCATTTTGAAGACAGGAATCAGTTCATCAACAGCTTAAACCGCTACAGTCTTCTGATTATTGACGACCTCGGAATTGAACGAAACTCTGACTTTGCACTGGAACAGGTTTTCAATGTGATCGACAATCGTTATCGCAGTAAAAAGCCCCTGATCATAACGACCAATCTCACTTTATCAGAGCTGAATAATGCCCCTGATATCGCACACAAACGAATTTATGACCGTATTCTGGAGAGATGTGTTCCCATCCGTATCAATAACCGGAATATCCGTCAGGACAACGCAACAGCTAATTTAAAACAAGCGAAAAAAATCCTGTTGAATAATCATGATCCGAACCAGAATTGAATCAAAGAAGTATAACGCAATAATTATTTTTCACTGACAGTGGTACTACTTTCTTTCCTCATTTATCACCAGAAATATGCCACTGTCAGTTATCTAAAACCATAGTACCAAATCACAAGATTTTGAAACCAAAACTGCCCGGATACGGGCATAAAAAGGAGGTGCCAGATATGGCAGATAAAAGAATCATGACGCCAGAAGAAAAGCACTTTTACAGGCAAAACACCGCCAGGAAGAGGCAGAAGCAAGAAACCGGAAAAAAGAGCGTGATGCCAGAACACACCGATTAGTCCAGGAAGGAGCAATTCTGGAAAGTATTGTTCCCCATATTAAAGAAATGGATTTAGATTCCCTGAAACGGGAGCTGATGATCCGGCTACGGGGAATGTAAACGCACAAGTTCTACTCCCGAAGGGCGCACTTATTCACCACCCGATAAATCGGGCGGTGGTATCCCCTTCGGGGCTCGTGCGCTCTGCCGAGGGCTTTATCCGCTGTTACAGGCAACATCGAAAGGAGGTGCCAGATATGGCAATTTATCATATGCAAGCCAAAGTCGTCAGTCGTGGTTCCGGTCGGTCTGCTGTTGCTGCTTCTGCTTATATGAGCTGTAGCCGCATGTACAATGATTACGATGGTATCCAACATGACTATACCAGAAAGCATGGACTAATCTATCAGAAAGTGATGCTTCCTCCAATGGCTCCATCGGAATGGAATGACCGAGAACAACTCTGGAATGCTGTAGAAGAAGCTCAAAGCTAAAGTTGCGGAGCGGAAAGAACTGAATGTGCAAAAGGATAAAATCAGTATTCTGAATCCCATCCAGCACATAAAATTGAGCCAACAGCTTACCACTATTACAGAAGAAATCGAAGAACTGAAGTCTCGGAAAGAACAGCTAATCTTCCAGGCCCAATGCTCTACCGATAAAGATATGACGAATCTATCCAAGAAATACGACCAGATGAATAAAAATCTGGATATTCTGGATTCTCAGGACTCCACTCTCAAAGAACAGCTTGAAAAAGATGCAGTTGCTTTCCGGGAAGAAAAATTTCATCCTGAGCCAGAACAATAAAGAATTACTGGATACCAGAATCCAGATACGTCCTGATTTCCGGGATAAGCTGATTGAACAACTTAAAGGAACTTTTGGTAAATATTATGACTATCACCGTCGTGATATTACAGCCGATGAGGTGGATTATCTCAATGTAGAAGATCCTGATGTCTTCTCTCATCGCGCATGGGAACTTGAATATCAGAAAAAACAGAAAATAAGAAAAAAACAGCCTGTTCACTTCAAGAAAAAATCGCGTGATATGGAATTGTAGTATCTTTAAAGGCGTATGAATTTGCTTCAAACCCATACGCCTTTTTATATTCCAATATGAAACTTGTCTGAGACAGCTGTTACAGCCTCATACCTATAGCCCAATTTCTATCACTTATTCTTTCCACAACAAAATTTATACTTTAATCCACTTCCACATGGGCACTTCTCGTTTCGAGATATTTTCTTTTTTACAGATATATTTTTATCTTTACTATCTTCTAGCTCTTCTCTAACCAGCGGTGGGAAATCCATATCAATAATTCTATTTGTTAGAAGATGATATGGATTAAGTAAATCATCAACAACCATCATTGTAACTTTACTTGTATTTCCCATTTCACCATTGAAACTTGCTGAGTACGACTGTATCACCCCAAATTCATGCATATGATGTTTAGGGTAAGGATCACAGTCAACCAACATGATATCTCCTACCATACTTGATTTTCCGTTCAAGAAAATTCCAATGGCAGATAATTGCATAACCTTTCGCAGAGAATTACTATAATTCTTATCAATATTAAATATATTGTGGTTATTAAACACACGTAAATCATCTCCAATTAAAGCTGTATACAACAGACTACAAGCATTTTCCAATGATTTTTGAAGAGCGAAAATCATCAATGTTTCAGCTAGTAATATTTCTTCTATTTTTTCAAATTTTGTTACCAAACATTTTTCTAGTGGTTTAATACTTTCTGGCACTACATCTAAAGGACACGCTACTATCTCCTTCTCGAGAACCATAAACATAGTATATATGTCCTCAGGTTTAAGTTCTTCAACGAGAGCATTAATCGATGAATTAATCAGTTTTTTGTATAGTTTGGATTCTCGAAACGCTTCCGCAGCTTTTTCATATTCCTTTTCGGCTAAGAAAGGTACTCCGGCAGGTGCAGTTATAGGTCTATATTTACTATATGGGTCCAATGCCTTCGCAATCTTAGGATTTGAAATCTCTAACTCCTTAACACATTCTTTTATAAGAGCGTAAATAGTGGCATGTGCTCTTGCAAATATCTGTATGTCCTTATCAGGTAATGGTGTAATCCCTTGTAATACCGTCTTATAATCATCCGTATGTTCATTAGCATAAAGATATCCATAAAACTGGTTATTTCCGTGTTTTGCCGCCTCATGAAACATTGAATATTGGGGTATCACACATTCTTCAGATTTGCTAGTAAAAAGCCTTAGATATGTATCGTTGACAATATTTGTTTCTACTCTTTTCTGTATTGCCTTGCATAATTTGAATACTTCAGATCTAAAATCCACTGCTATCACCACCTTAATTATCTCTTTAATCTACGTTTTTCTTCTGCAGCATATAGTTCTTTCTGTATAAGTTCTTTTATCTCATGTTCACCCACATGCTTAATGGTTTCATTAATTGAGTATTTTTGAGTAACATAAACCACATTATCGTTATTTAATAGGTTAAGAACGATATTCGGTATAATTCTTCTTGATAAATACAAGAATTTCTCAAACAGGAGTCGTTCGCCAGTTTCATCATTCAATACAAATGGTCCCCATTTTTCTGGATGATAACGGCAAAGCGATCCCATAATAAAGAGCGCTGCATACATATTGAACAAAGGCGGCAATGTAATC
>DBKX01000143.1:1588-4841 GCA_002297865.1 Lachnoclostridium sp. UBA739 | reverse complement strand
CGAAAAGGAAATCATTTTAATGTCTTTTCCTGCCATCTTTTTCCTTAAGATAAGATAATCCCTGTCTGATTCACGTTCATGTCCTACTTGCGGCGGGAGATAATTTTTATCAAAACCCTCAACATTATTTAGAACTGCACCAATAGCTTCAACCTTATCTTTGTTTAAATATAATCGTTCGATTGTTCCCGTTGGTGTATTAAAAAGGTCAAGAAGAAGCGTATTACCATTTTCTTGTGCATAACATTTTCTATAATCCTGATCGATTTCAACAATAGATGATAAGAAATCCATCATCTTCCATTCACCACACTTTGTCAAATCCTTTTCGAACCCTAATATTCTCGCAAATTGATGTATACCTCCAGTATTAGGATCTCCAAAAACAACATTAGCCTCTGCGATATATGTACTTATTGTAGAATCTATTGCTGTCATGCCATGATTTTTTATTTCAGGTCTCTTACCTGTCATCAATGAAGTCAATCCCAATAGCAGATTAGTTGCTCCATAATACAAAAGTAGCGGCGATATCTGAAGATTTGCACTCTTACTTGCTTTAAAATATTCATTTGCCTGCAGGAAAGACCCAATAATTGTGTTTATTGTATCTTCATCCTCATCCAAGGAATGTTCCTTTAAATATCTTGAAACGTTCGCCCGGTATGAGTATTGCAGTAGTTCTCGCCACAAATCATCTTCTGGACTTTCTGTAAATATTTCTCTATTTATCATGGTTAGCATTTACCCTCCTATTAGATGTTTTTAGGATAATTTGATAGTACGTTCTTTATCTCTAAGCTGCACAGACACTCTTGCACGCAGAACCATTAAACTAAATGGCTTCGTAATACAGTCATTCGCCCCAGCTTCTAATCCTGTCACAATACCTACTTCCATGTTATTTACCGTAAGCAGAATAATCGGTACCTGACTATTTTTCCTGATCTCTCTTACAAAATCAATGCCATTTCCATCCGGCAAGTTCACATCTAATAAAACCAATGTGATATCTTCCCTTTTCAAGATTTCTCTAGCCTCCTGCAAGGTTCTGCACTGATAAAAGAAATAAGCATCTTTCTTTAAAGCCAGACGTATTCCATCATTTAATTTTTTGTCAGCTTCAACAATCAATAACTTTTCACTCATAATTCACTCTGCTTTCTTTCAAATTATATTAATTGTATCATTGCCAGTTTTATAAATCAAACCGTTAAATCAAAATCTCCAACAGAAATTATCTTATAAACAGCAAAAAGCCCCCGAAGGAGCTTTCCACACTTTAAATATACACCAATTCTTTTAACACAATCTCTTCTGCAGCATTTCGCATATTATTTACCACTCTGACCCATTCCATCTGATCACGAGCTTTCAATTCTTCTGTAATCCCCTGCTTCTTCATCATCTGAGGTACCAGAATATCCATTCTCTCCTGTGCTTCATCGTCCACAAGATTCAGATGTTCCACCAGTCTGTCTTCCAACATATACAGTGAATACATTGCCGGACGATGCTCTTTCAGATATGTTTTCCGCATCATTCCATATTTCCCATAATGCGGTTCTTCATCTGTACTGACAAGATTCGGATAGTAAATTCCGTCTGCTCCAAGTGTGTAGGTTCCACCCATTTTTTCAAATGTGCTTTTCATGTGTTATTCCTCCTTGAAATCAGCGATGTTCTTAGATCATCGCAAAATATTTCAGAGCAGCCTTGATAGCATCTTCTTTCTCTTTCGGGCATTGTGGAACTCTTGCATTTTCTGATTTTGGAAGGTTATAGTTTTCTCCCACTTCAATTCCACATTTACGTTTTACCTGAGAAATATATAAATTTGAAACCTTCAAGCCAAATTCTTTCAGCACATAATCTTTGATTTCCTGATAGGTTGCTTTCAACTCGGCACTGGTCGCATCCAGCTCGTCCAAGTCTAAGTCGATCTCTATCGTGTCATCTGGTTTTTGTTGGGACAAAAGAACAACCGTCTCCACATGCACCGTCTGCGGGAACATGTCCACGCAACAGACCTTCTCAACCTTATACCCTCTAGCCTGCAACGTCACAAGATCTCTAACCAGACTAGTAGGCTTACAAGACACATACACAAGCCTGTCTACCCCGTAATCAATAATTCGTGACAATGCCTTTGGATGAATACCGTCTCTAGGAGGATCTAACACAATCAGATCCGGCTTATCCTCAATAGTATCAAGCATCTTAAGCACATCACCCGCTATAAATTCGCAGTTATCCAGTCCATTAAGCTTTGCATTTTCCCTAGCAGCCTCAACTGCTTCTTCCACGATTTCAACACCTACAACTTTCTTTGCAACAGGTGCTAAAATCTGTGCAATCGTACCAGTACCACTATACAAGTCGAATATCAATTTATCCTTAGTTTCCCCGATAAACTCTCTTGCTGTACTATAAAGAACTTCCGCCCCTAAAGAGTTAGTCTGGAAGAAACTAAATGTAGAAATCTTAAACTTTAGCCCAAGAAGTTCTTCCATAATATAATCACGACCATAAAGAATCGTAGTCTTATCACTCTGTACTACGTCTGCTAAACTGTCATTTTCAATATGAAGAATTCCAACAATTTTACCTTCTAACGTAGTGCCTTCTTTCGCTTCCCCACCAGTCACCGCTGGACATAAGCTTAGAAGTTTCTCTTTTAAAGGTTCTAAATCCACATCTTCCTGCGAAGACGTAATCAAACTGATTAAAATCTCACCTGTTTTTACTGCACGACGCACTAACAAGTGGCGAAGATAACCTGTATGAGATAATCTATGGTAGAAATCCACATTTCTCTCTGAAAAATACTCAAGTATGCACTTTAATATAATATTGTAATCACGATTTACGATTTTACATTCACCTGCATTTACAATATCATGGAAACTTCCACGTTTGTGAAGGCCTAACGCCAGTGGGCCTTCTTTAAATTCATCACCAAATGAGAATTCCATCTTATTACGATATTCCCACTCATTTGGACTACCTTTAATTCCAAGTAACTCATAATCGGATACCACTGGATTTAACAAGTCTGTTACCTGACCAAGTTTCATTTCCAACTGCTGTTCATAGCTGATTGTCTGATAACTGCAGCCACCACAAGGTCCAAACGCAGGACATAATGCTCCTCGTGTTTCTAACTCAGATGGCTCTAATACTTCCAACAGACGGCCTTCTGCTTTTCCACTTCTGATTTTATTTACGGAAAAACGAATCTTTTGACCTGGAA
>DBKX01000143.1:0-1532 GCA_002297865.1 Lachnoclostridium sp. UBA739 | reverse complement strand
CCCTTATTTGGGAAATCTACTCTTTCAACGATACCTTCGTATACTTGACCCTTTTTCATTGTATGCTCCTTAATGCTTTTATTCTTCGCCTATTTTACTATTTATGAAATATTACGTCAAGAAATTTAAACTGCAACTGTCAAGAGTTTCAAAAATGTCCTAAAAATCATTAAGATGTTAATAGAAATTGAAATCGCCACTTGTCATTTTTCTACTATTTTAATATAATAGAAAGTCGATTAAATTATTTTATTAGAATGGATGTGAAACGATGAAGTTTCTAATTGATACACATACCCATACCCTTGCCAGCGGACATGCTTACAGTACTATGAATGAAATGATTCAAGCGGCAAAGGATAAAGGTTTAAAATATCTTGGTATTACCGAGCATGCACCAAAGATGCCTGGCACTTGCCATATTTTCTATTTTGAAAATCTCAAAGTAGTGCCTAGACAGTACGACGACCTTACATTACTTCTTGGTGCAGAAGCCAATATATTAGATACAGATGGTACACTTGATTTATATGATAATTTGTTAAATCGCTTAGATATCATTATTGCAAGTCTTCATAATCCTTGTTATCAAAATGGCACTGCAATAGAAAATACGAATGCTTACCTTGGTGCAATGAAAAATCCAAAAGTGGCAATCATTGGTCATCCTGATGATGGCAGAATTCCAGTTGATTACGAAGTATTAGTGCGTGAAGCTAAAAGGCATCATGTTGCATTAGAAGTAAATAACAGTTCTCTTTCGCCAAACAGTTTTCGTTCTAACGCCCGTGAAAATGCAATGACATATCTCTCTTTGTGTAAAGAACAAAGTGTTCCTATTATTTATGGAAGCGATGCACATATTTGTTATGATGTAGCTAACTTTACATTTGCCAAAGAAGTGACGGAGGCAGTTGCATTTCCAAAGGAACTTATTATCAACTACAATCAGAATTTAATTGATGAATATATTTTAGCAAAAAGATAGGCTTGAACTTTACTTTAAAACTTCACTGTGGTAAAATAAGAAAAGAGTTTTAATTGAAACATCTTCTAAATTACGAGAAGAGTTTTATCACAGTTTCGCTTTGAAATGAGGAGATTACATGAATAAAAAGTTGAAAACCCCAGCAGTGGATTTTTTATTTGATGCAATTTTGAGTTTGAATAGTCCTCAAGAATGTTATACGTTTTTTGAAGACATATGCACTATAAATGAGTTATTGTCCCTCTCTCAACGTTTTGAAGTTGCAAAAATGCTGAGGGAACAAAAAACTTATTTAGAAATTGCTGAGAAAACAGGGGCTTCCACTGCAACAATCAGCAGGGTAAACCGTTCTCTGAATTATGGAAATGATGGTTATGATTTAGTATTTGAACGTATCGCACCAGAGTTAGCCAAAAAAGACGGCCAATAAGATGAAAAACTCGGAACTTTGTATATTTTACAAGTTTCCGAGCTTTTTTACTGTGTGGAAAAATTTGTTAAAGTAGAACAAAGTGTGAGTTTCTCACACCCTCGCGACTTAAGT
>DBKX01000019.1:9718-9941 GCA_002297865.1 Lachnoclostridium sp. UBA739 | reverse complement strand
TTTCAAAACAATCATATCCCAAAAACCCAGAAAAATCAATACCTTCCTAAAATTTTACCAGGCGCACCCGATTTTATCACTCCTCATAACAAAATCACCCAAACCCTAGTGTTTAAAGCACATCCAGACCTTTCCACACTTTTGTCGCCTGGTAAAAATCCAGCTAAATAATCAAATCTTCCCCCGTAGCATCATGAGGGTTTCCTAATATTTCCTCATCAAA
>DBKX01000019.1:276-9689 GCA_002297865.1 Lachnoclostridium sp. UBA739 | reverse complement strand
CAATACATACAAAATCTTCATTCTTATCCATTACCCTCTTCAATTCCTGACGTAATAATATCAATTGAGAAGGCGTAATCGGTCCTCTGAACACCGAATACTGATAGTGCGATAAGTATTTCTTACAGACTTTAAATATCTTCTGCACTCGCTTCTCATTCGCATCATAAAACAGAAATGCATAATTATAGTTAAAATTCTTCTTAGTCAATACAGCCTCCTTCCCAGCCTAACCCAACCTACACATTATCCTTTAGCGAAAAAGGAACAAACTCCTTCTCCTCAAGAATAAACTTAATCAGCTTATAGCAATCTAACTTCATAGCTGTTCGGTAACTCACCTTTCGCTTAAGCTTAGGATGTTGAAACACCTGTTCCAGACGAGCCTCAAAAGCCTCAACAAAGATTTTTCGCCCCTCATCATTCAACAGACAATAATTAACCTGTTTATCAAAATGCTTTGCCACCTGTATCCTTCGGTTATTCACCAGATCAAAAATCGTTCGGAAAACAATGACAGGCTTGAATGCTTCACTCATATCCAGACTTAGTGAGAACCTTCCCTCCGACGGCTCATGCAAAAAACTGATTCTCTGGTCTAAATGGGTCTGATAAATCACAGCAATCGTTTTCGTATACAGCAACGTATTACCAAATGATATCATTGCATTAATTGGATTATCTGGTGGACGTTTTACTCTCTTGTTCATTACAAAATCTTCTGGCAAAATGTATGAAAAACAATCATAGAATCTGCCCCATACATTACCTTCTGTCGCCATAATCTGCTTCACATCAGAAGCATTTTCAAGTTCATTCGGAAACTCATCATGTATCCAGTCCAGTACTGGCTTCACTTCCTTCTTATCATGCTTATAATAATGATACAGAACCTCATATATATTGCCTGCAATTCCCGCAACAATAGCCTTTGCTATGACAGTACGCCTTTGCTCATAGGTCTTAACCTGCTGCACAAGCAACCTACCACTCATATATAAGTCTCTTGGAAAGAACGTTCCACTATACCCCTGATAATAGTTAAAAAAATGTACCACTACGTGATTCTGCGAAAGGAAATCCAAAAGTTTCGAATTGATTTCAACCTCATTCATACAATAGATCTCCCTAGTATTTTCAATTGGAATGTAAACATTTTTCCCGCCCTTACGAAAACACAGCGAATTATCCTTCCGGCTCAACGTTCCCATAGAAAATATGTATCTTGTATTACCCATTACATGCCTCCTTAGATATAGCAATACTCATAATATGCGCATTTCTTACAGCTTGCCTTATTAAGAATCTCAGGCATATCTGCTTGTCCAATCAGTTCCTCAATCTTTTGTATATGCAACATAAGTTCCTTTTCTAATTCTTCTGTAAGTTCCACATATTCCGTTTTACTGCTGCCTGTCTTCTTCTCAAAGAACTCGATTTTTCCCTTTCTCATAATGCCCTTCTTCTTTAACTCCGACAGATACAATAACATTTGCCAACGGCAAGCCTCTACATCCGCATCGGATTTTTTGTATTCTACAATATATTCCTTGGTTAAACTGTCTATCTTTACATTTTCAATCTGGATCTCTGTATTTTTACGTTTTGCTTCTTTTTCTTCATGTAGTGCTTTTCCTATCTTAACCTGTTCGCTATTATCTTCTAGATTCAAGCGATTCCCAGCCAGATAGCATTGTCTCTTACAGTGAAAATAGTAGTTCATTAACGTTCCAGTAACCATAATTCCTCCTAGATAATCATTTGCCCTGCATATTCAAACTGTTCCCGATTAAATCGTCCATTCTTAAAAAAGGATTCCCCATCTTCTATATAATATAGCGTTCCTACCTGCTCACAGTTCCTTTCATCATACTGAAATACTGCATGACTGCTTACCTCATAGATAAAATGATTCATGCTCACTCTGATATCCTGTAGTAATATCTCACGCTCTGCATATTCGAGCGAATCGTCATAAACGATTTCTTTAAACCGCTGCCAGACCTCTGCACCACATAATGTGCCGTTTTCAAGACTAATAGTTCGGTTAAAGAATACACTTGTTTTTCGATCCTTCTCTTTTATCAGCCTCATCCGTTCTGCAATTGCTGGCATATCCAAAGCTTTAACCGTTTCACCGAAGAAAACCTGTACATTTTCCCGTTCATCAGCAGACTCATTATTAATACGAATCTGTTCCATTACCTTCTGGTAATATGTCTTAAAATCCTTCTGTTCCAAGCATTGCTGCATAAGAGGTTCTTCCAAAGTCAACTCTCTCTGGGTTCTGGCATCATTTCGATAAACATTACCAGTGACATCAAGTGAAAAGAAATACACTTCACCAATCCGTTCCCTGTTGCAAGAACGATTCACACGCCCCATAAACTGCTCGTCCGAATCCAGTATAGAGATATCCTTAAAGCCAGCCTGGATGTTACGAATGTCTACTCCTGCTTCAATCACCTGAGTTGCTATTAATAAGAATCCCTCACCATCAGGAGAATTCTTAAGCTCATCAAGAATTCTTTTTCTGTCAGCGACCGTGTCATCTCCGGTAATAATACGCACACTTTCCTCCTGATAATCTTCACACAGATTCCAGAATGCTTCTGCTGATTTCTTCGTAATAAACTCAATTAGAACCTTCTTTTTCTTCTTCAGCTCCTGCAGCACTTTCTCTAAAAGCAGTTCCAGAGAACACTTCTTGGCAAGAAGATCATAATGGATACGAGAACGCTTTAAAAGCAACGGATTCTGATAGTATTTATCATGCTCTTCCACTAATGTAACTGGTGTTTCCTCACACAAGGATAACCAGTTAAGTTCGGGCAGTGTTGCAGACATAATGATAATTCTAAGATTCAGATACTTTGCAAATGCGTTCAAAAATGTAATAATCTCAGTCCAGATACTATTGCGGTAGCTTTGGATTTCATCCAGTACAATAACACTGTTCGCCAGCTGATGAAAAGAAAAGGCTGATTCCTTCTGTTCTCCAAAGAGAATATCAAATAAGGTAACATGGGTTGACAACGTAATAGGATAGTTTAGGAATTGACGATCTAAAAGCAGCTTCTCATAACAGATATCCTTTTCCTCTTCCATTTTCTTTTTTAACAGAGAATGTTGGGAATTCACTACATGAATGTGTGCATATAACTCTTTCTTATCGCCAAAATGTCTCTCCATAATCTGTTCGTTCTGCTCCACTAGCGTGTTGAATGGATAGATATAAAACAATTTCTTAAGGGTTGTATCATGCTCCAGTAGACGAAAACTCAGATTTAATGCGGTATTACTCTTTCCAGTTCCTGTAGGTGCTTCCAGATAAAAAAGCCTTCTATCCATATGCTTCTTAAGTTCTTCCTCCGTATCTAGAAATAATTCACTTCGTAACATATTCAGTTCTGTAATGTTATCTTTCCGTTCCTTTTCATATTTCCGAATGCTCTGGTAAATGCTTGATTTCTCATATTGTTCTCGATACTTCTCGATATCGTTAAGGACACCTGTTCCTTCTACATATACGTTAGAAACCTGTTCTGTGGTCGCATAATAATCCGATGCCAAGAGCAGAGAGTAGATAAGCCTGTGATAGATGTCTAGCATTAGGTATTCTTCGATTCCCTTCCATTTTATTCTGTCAATCTGTTTTGCCCGCTTTACAATTCGCCTATTCTCTAAGAACGAATATTTTAGCTGCGATGCAGGAAGAATCCCTTGCTTGATTTCTTCCATTCGATTCACGTTGTCGCCATCCTGATAAAATGCTTCTACATACTCCTTAAAACTGGTCAGATCCGTATGGTGTCTTGCGATAATATAGCTGTTGAGAAAAATGAATACAATTAGCCGGTACTTCTGCTGCCTCCCTACGGTAACTTCCCACTCATCCAATTTTTTTAGATAGTAATCCAAATATAGTATGGCAGATACAATAGCATGGTTCGAACCAATCCGATTCTCAAGACTGCTATTCTGAAACTCTGGATTGCCCAGTTTCTTTTGAAAAAGCGGGTTCACCTTTCCTATGTCATGAAACAAAATGACAGATCTCATGGTTTCCTTAATAAATTCCCGAACATGCTATGCCGTTCTGGAATCCGTCTCAGGATCCCAGAACACCTTCACAAGATTGTTTAGAATCGGCGTTAACTCCTTTTCTCTTAGGATACGTTCATAATGATGCTCACATTTTCCAACATGTTCACCAATACTTTCCTCTGGATGTGCAAGAAAATGATGTGCTGTTCCAATCAATTCTTCAATCTTCATATCTCCTCCCTAAAAAAACACAATGCTATCTCCTTCTATCTGATACACGTCATCCTGATAGTTTTCTACCCAGAGATTGGTCGCAACGAATTCTTCTTCCTCATACATCTGCAGTTCTTTGCTAAGTCTTACTGGTAAAGCTTCTTCATAACGGTAAACATAGGCAGTATCCTCTAGAGAATCCAAGTCTTCCTCTTCTTCCATAGCTTCTGCAAAGTCATCAAAGGTATAAAATTTTGCTTTCTTCTTCTCCATTATGGAGTCAATTTTGCAATACTTACCTTCCGGTTTCACATCCTGATATAGTTTTACTCCTGTTATATCTGCCGGATGGTCATTTTTACCAAGATACGGAATATAAGTGCAACAGAAATTAAGGAGCTGTTCTGCCAGACATTGAGACGCTTTGTCATTTACCAGCACATAGATATTCCAGCTTGGCATCTCCAGCCATTGCTCTTTCACATTAAGAGTTCCCCCCTGCTCCTTGGATGCATATCCGACGGTATTGTTAAATATCTGGATTTTCTTTGGAATGTATGCATCTGTAGCATTGCATTTCACTGCAACCTTAATATTCATTAATTTCTCATAGAATTCTGGATATTCGCCTGCCTTTCGCTTCTGACCATATCCATTCAAACCAAGAATTGCACCGAATATCCCCATTAGAGCCACCTTATGGACACATCCATAGGTAAAGTACACATAGGAATTCACCTCTGGCTTTTTAAAAAAAGCAGTCCTTCCACTTAAGGTCATTTTCAGAATATCCATCCACTACACCTCTTTGTTTGTAAAGATATTGAACATTTTCGCTCCCTTTATCTGATGCTTAACTTGAGTTGTATAAGGATTATAATAAATCTCTACGGAATGCACACGTTCCCTTACCTCCTCTAATAAGTCCGAAAATTCCAATGTAAAGATATTCTTCTCATCCTTCTGGAAGGTTACATATTCAGACAGATTAGGCAGGTACAGTTGTGGGTCTGTCTCGATAAATATCGCAAGTTCATTTTCACATCCTGATTTTGCATTGGTTGCATAGGAAGTAACTGCACATTTTGCTGCTTCTTTAAACTTGTTATAATCATCTTCCGTATAGCCTTCAGTAACTCCAAGCTCGACTGGCTCCTTATAAGCTAAGGGATTAATGGAAAATGGATACACGTAATGAGCTTCTTTGCTCACAATTTTAGTTCCCAGGGTAGAATTCTTTGCTTCCTCATCTTTTTTTGCATCTTTAGAACCATCACGAAATGGAGACAGAATCTGCTGCTCTTCTACGGTACTATCTTCATATTGATTAAATCCCTGTCCAATCTGCACCGCACCTGTGATGGATATATTATTCTTGGATTCTGCAAATGTCGCACCAAAGTTCTTCACGTCGATTGCCTGGAATAAATTAGTGAGTACCTCTTTGCTGTCTTTACATTTTGACAAGTCCTCTACGTGAAAGATCTGTTCATAACGTTCTTTTAAGGATCTTGGGTTTAGCGAAGTTCCTTCTTTATCTGGTGATAACTTCATAGATTTTATGTATAGTACCTTTTCCCCTGCATTTTCCCACATTTTCTTAATTGGATATTTCAGTGCCTTATCACTTCCAAAGATGGAACCATCGGAAGTTGTTTTAGGGAATCCTGAAAAATCCGCGTTCCAATTTGCCATAATTGCTGATACTCCTAATACTCCATATACTCTCTTATTCATCCTTTTTATCTCCCTTCTCATAAATCAAATTGTAGGAAATGTATCCCGCTGTCATATAATTTTTCAAAACCGCTCCTTCTGGCTGATAGGATAACACCATATTATAGAGATGATTAAATCTTTTTGACTTTGCTTCAATATCATAATTATATTTTTTAAATAGAATCTCTAGTTTTTCTTTTAGCAGTTTATCATTCTTATAATTCAAAAACGCATTAAAGCTGGAATGATTTCTTTTCTTGGTGCGGCTTCTAGAAAGGAAAAATGCAACGAGCTGTCCTGCTGCATAATAGTATTCCTCATCACGTTCTATACTTTGGTATAATTCCGATTCTGCATTGATTTTGCTCCGAATGGATTCTCTCACGGCTATCATAATATCTGCCATTTTCCCATTTCCTCCTTCAAAATATTCTTTTACCCCAATCCATACATTAAACTGATGGTTTACGGCTATCATGTTTTCCTCTTCCACAGACGCCTGGATTAACTGCCAGGACAATCTGTCCCATAGACTACGAATCGTCTTTTCATTTCCTTTGTAAAACCAGTTAAATAGTGCATTTCTTCCTAGCAGCAGTAACATTTTCCGTTTTCCTGTCAAACCAGCTATGTCCTTCGGTTCTGTAAAATACTGATTGCCAAGATATTTTGAGAAGTAAATGGTATCTATCATTTCGCTCACTTCTTTTAGATTCGTATATTTTGCATATAATGGATACTTTAACTTCTCCGTACTCACTCCTGTTACATTCCTAACGATGAATGGCTTGGCAAGCTTCTGCCGATAGTTCGTAATGCGATCCATCTGCTCAATTGCCGCTTCGTTGGTATCTTTTCTGACTCTCAGATAAATGCCATGACCATTTGTAATATTAGGCAGTTCTTTATTGGAAAAGGAGCGAATCTTGTATTCTTCTTCCTGCTCACTATACAGATACACATTATTTCTTCCACTTGCTGCGCAGTTCATAAGGTAATCAAAAAACAGCTTCTTCTCTAGTGCCTCCTCAGAACTTTGCAACATTGGTACTTTATACAATCGGTCCTTCCCCTCTAGGAAAGGCTTCTTGGCATTCATCTGCATATTGTTATTGGGAACGCCATAAATGGTTTCGCCAATCGCAACGTTATAATCATTTTTGTTAAATAAATTGGGAATGAAATAGCGTTCGCCTTCCCCTTTCACATCCGTATCTGGCATAAGGAAAAAAATCTTCAGATAATCTTTTCCTGTCACCTCAATAGGTAACTGTCTAATGTTTTCCTTTATCCAGTTTTTTATCTGTTCCAGAGCCTCCTGATTCACGGCTCCAAGCTTTTCTTCCGCATGTTCGTATAGTTGGCGATCTTTTGCATTCTTGTATTTTTGCACTGGATTTGCCAGAATTGCATAGTACCTGTCTATCACTTCCTGCGTCAGTTTTCCGTTTTCTAAACTTTCTTTCTTAATCCAAAATGACAAGTAATTATTGGAATGAATTACTTTCTTGGGATCAATCGGTTTATTCATCTCTAACAGTTTACAATAGTAATCCCATTCTGCAATCTGCCTCTTTTCGCTCGGTGAGATATTCAAAATACGGCTCTTTTTATCCATCTTGACTGTTATGTGTTCTTTTAGCTGAAAGTCACCATCCGCATACTGCATAATCAGGTAATCGCCGTCGGCTGGAATATAGGTATCCAGCACTTGTTTTAACATATCGGTCTTTTTAAAGATCTCGATACAGGTTGTAAGCATACTCCTCCTCCTTTCTTTTACACGGATTTGTAGTTCAGAAATCCAAACCCCCTGCTGTTAAGCTCACACGCGCCTGTCCCTAAAAGAAACTGGGCAAGTTTTTGGGAGACTTCATCTTCCGCTATGATAAGCTCAAACTTATCTCCTAGTAAATGAATATTTTTATATCTTGTTTTAATGGGAACTTTATTTAACAGACGAAAATTCGTAAAGAGTTTTACGGGCTGTTCTATTTCTTCTTGTGTATACTCTTCGTATTTTCTTAGTGTATTGGAAATGATTCTCTTTTGAAATTCTTCTAAGGAATGGTTTTTTCTCCAGTAGCCATCTTCAAATTTCAGAACTGCTGGTGTTATCAGATATAATTTTTGAATTCGTCCTGTCTTAACTATTTTTGTCTGACAGGATAATCCTTTCATCGTAAGACTGGTATGGTTGGCAAGTTCGCAGACAAGGTATTCGGCAAATTTCTTATCTAAACAGCGAACCGAGAAGCTATTTAAACTTCCTTCGTGGTAAATACCTTCTCTCTGAATGGTTTTGAATCCGGAAAAACAATAATATTTAAAGCAATTTGTATTATGTAGTATTAGGAGTTCTTCCTTTTTTGCCATCACTTGGTCAACGTATTGCGTAATCTGCTGCTGCATATCATGATAGGTGATCGTTTTTAGAATATACACTTTCACGTCTATCTGATAGATCATGTTATGTGACATTTGTTACCTCCATTTGGTTATTTATGTTATTATAGTACCAAAGTAAGATTTAGTTGTCAATCACTTATTTTTAATATGAAAAATTTTGTTCTGTATTTGTAATATTTCTCCTTTTGTGGTATGATGTTAGATATTAGAATAACAGTTATGTTTTGAAACTATTATAAATAAGTGGTTTCCATCGAACCGTAACATGTAATGTACAATGCCCCATGAGCGATTCTTCAATCATGGGGTATTTTTTACTCTATAGGAAAGCTATCTTCGAGACCTTCTCGATAGAAAAAAGCCCCTTATGCTATCAGCTAATGAGAGTCAAACTTGGACGTTGTAAGCAGGTTCTTTCAGTTCAGTAATAAGTGCTGCGGGAAATTAATGTATTGCCGCATATATATATCAAATATATCCAAAGTTGGGTTTTGGCAATGCATAATTATATAGTCGCATTTGGAAAACAACTTCTGTTTGTAGTTTTCTTCAGCTTTGTCATTCTTATTGTTGACATTTGTCTCTTATATCTTGGATAATCCTATGCCTTTTCTCATATCGGTTTTCCCATGGACAAGATAGATTTTATAGTTTTTGTATTGGAACATTGGATTCACAAAACACCTTTATGACCTGTTTTATGAACTGGCTGCCAAAAGCTTCTGCAACGGGGAACTCTCAGAGACAGTTTCAATTATGATTTCTTTTGTATGTGCTGCTCGTACTCCTGCTCATTGTGATCTTTCTTTTGTCATTAACTACTATGGTTTTGGAATTGTATGACGGAAAGAAGCGGCACGTGGTAGGGGTATCTGAGTTGGTGAATTCTGTTACTGTTCTATAAATGGGAATGTAGGCCCTGAATGATATCAGTTAATGTTTCAATACAACTCTTGTTACTATTCTATTATATTAGCTGATTGCCATTACTGGCTACATCCCCTGTTTCAATACAACCCTTGTTA
>DBKX01000019.1:0-208 GCA_002297865.1 Lachnoclostridium sp. UBA739 | reverse complement strand
CAACCCTTGTTACTGTTCTATATGGATTTATTCCACACCGACGGAATATGGAGATAAGTTTCAATACAACCCTTGTTACTGTTCTATGTTAAACAAAGCAATAATAAACGAATGCGAACGCTGGTTTCAATACAACCCTTGTTACTGTTCTATAGAAAATCAGAATCAAATATTAGGTATGTATAAAAGTTTCAATACAACCCTTGTT
>DBKX01000307.1 GCA_002297865.1 Lachnoclostridium sp. UBA739 | reverse complement strand
TCCTATCAATTGGATCATTATATACATGAAGCATTAATTCTACTAAACTATCCACCCTTGGGTTAGCCTCCATTCCGCCACCCCATCCCTGACAAAGGTTGTTATCAACAGGCTCCAAATCATAATCAACTAAATATGCATTCTCGCTGTTACAAAAATCAAGCATTCCTCCCCAATTTGTAACAATTACGGGTGTTTTGCATGCCATAGCTTCTAGTGGAGGAAGTCCGAAACTTTCTCCCCTACTTGGGAAAACAAAACAATCACTTTCATTGTATAAGACTGAAAGTTCCTTATGCGTTAACNNCGATTTCTGGATGATGTTTATAGTTACTTTGAAACTTTGATATGAATCCAAGAATTTCTTCCATATTGGCTTCATTTTGACTGTGAATCATTAGTTCTACCTCATCGTCTTTATCAAACGCCTTGATATAAGATTCCAATAATACATCTACACCTTTGCGCTTATAAAATTTAAAATTTGAAACGTGCAAAAATGTAAACTTTCTTTTGGCCGTATTATGCGTTTGCATTGGCATAAATACATCTTCCAAATATCCATTAGGTACAATTCGTATTTTTTCCTCAATAACTCCTGATTCTATCAAAGCATATTTGCTATGAGTGGACGGAACCCATACCTGATCAGGAATATTATTCAATAAATCAGCAGACGGACATCCAGGTCCCTCTAAAGATGAATAATCGATAGACCAGTATGCGATATTTTTTCTGCCTATCGTATAATCAAAGTGTCCTTCCATTAAGTGTGTTTCCGATGGCTGTGGTCCACTGTAACGTATATGTACATATTGATTGGAATCAATTTTCTTCCTCTCCATTTTTTCAAACTCAATCTTTTCCTGTTCATCCTTAATAAAAGTGCATTGCTCAGGTCTTTTTAGAACAGTATTTTCAAGTGAAACATCTACACCTATAGACTCTAAGGCACTAGCAAGTAATCTTGACGTCAAAGACATACTTCCATTTCCCCATACATTGCCCTTAAAGTTTATTCCATATTTTTCTGACACCTGTGTCGACTTGCTGTTCTGAAATGGTTCCAGTAATTCGCACCATTTCTCAATAACTTTATCGATATCCTCGCTATATAAAACAGGTTCTGACACGGACAATTGTTGTTCTCCTCCCAAATCGGAGAATTCAGCTATTTGTATATGCTCATTTTCAACTTGCAGCTGCTCTTCTGAAAACTTCCAAACTATTATATTATTAAACTTTATTTGTTTAAGCTGATATAAAATTTCCTTTGTCTTAACGTTATCTAAACAAACAATAACTACATCCGGTGTTACCCTTTTATAAACTATATTAAACATGTTTTGTACACTTCCAAGCCCAATTGGCGTATTCATGTCTTGGACTATCGTAGGGATTACTTTAACTTTGTCTTTTTCATAAGGTGAAGAAAAAACATCAAGCGCTAAATAGGAAACATCATAATCCATTAGGGCTAGTCGCATACAAACTGGCCAACCCACTAAGCTACTTGAAGTAGTTGTTTGAGGATTCTCACCTATCCATAAAACATTAACCATACCTACCTCCCTCTTCCTGCATGTTGGCAACATATTTGATTAGTATGGCTTTTGCGCAAAAGAATACTACTTCACACTACTTCTCTACTTTTTCACTACTACGTTACCAAGAATTAAATAATCTAATTTTGATGAATAGAATGTTCTTATTGCATCATAAGGTGAACAAACTATTGGCTCTCCATCAATATTAAATGAGGTATTTAATACTCCTGGAATACCTGTCTTTTCATAGAACTTTTCAATCATAGTTCTGTATCTACCTTGATTCTTAGGAACTGTCTGAACTCTGGTTGTTCCGTCAATATGAACAGCTGCTCCCATAGTTTTTATCATAATATCCTTAGCTTTAAATGCAAATAACATATTCTCGCTTTCAAATGCATCATAAACATATTCATCCGCAAATTCAGCTAAGACAGAAGGAGATAGTGGTCTCCATGGTTCACGGTATTTAATCTCTCTGTTAATGAAATCCAATGTATCTCGATTAGAAGGATTAGCAATAATACTTCTCGCCCCCAATGCTCTAGGTCCCATCTCCATTTTTCCTTGGAACCATCCAATAATCTTGTTGTCAGCCAAGTATCCACTTACAACATCTTCGATATCTTCTTCCACTGAGTGGTTTAGTTTTAAGCTTTTAACTGCTGCAAGTATTTCTTCATCTGAGTATTCAGGTCCAAGATATGCAGTATATGCTTTTTCTTTTATTTTATATGTACCATCAACATACAATGCTGCACCAATACTTGTACCACTGTCTCCACAAGCTGAAAAAACGCTTATCTTATCTGCTATTCCAGAATGAGCAATTTTTCCATTTGCCGAGCAATTAAGTGCAACGCCACCACCATAAACTACATTTCTGCAGTTAGTAAGCTCAATACCTCGTTTCATAGTTGCCATAATGGCTTGTTCTGTATAATATTGAGCTGTTGCAGCAAGATCCGCATTAAGCTTTTCAAAAGGTACTCTACTTAAAGCTCTGTTTTTTACTCTTTCTAAATCAAGCTCTCCTTCAGCAGACTTACCTATATTTTCAGTAAGCCAGTTAATCCACCATCCAATAACATGGTCGTTGCTTTCTTCTACGAAATTATAATCTAGGTCGTTAACTGCTGTGGTGTAACCTTTTTCGTCTATTGTAATTGGTAGGTCATACTCTTTTTTTCCATAGGATGCAAGTCCCATCAATTTTCCGGCCTCTGTACGACCTAGTCGTAAGTATCTTAAAACCCCCTGATAGAAATATCCTAATGACTGTGAAATAGGTTTTTGCTCAAGAATCTTTACTTCTCTATTATCAATATATGCAATTGTTGTTGCTAAGTCTTCACCTTGTCCATCGATTACAATTCCTGTAGCTTGTTCAAATCCAGAGTACGCATATGAAGCAATAAGATGAGCAATGTGATGATCAACTGGAACAATCTTAAATGGTTTCTCCCTCTTTAACAGAGGATTGGATAAATACTCTTCCAAGTAATCAACTGGCCACTTTATATTAAATTTATCTGGATTCCAACCAATTGCAAGAACATCGACATCGTTGATATCAATGCCTGCCTGCTCCAAGCAGAATACTGTAGCATTTACAGGCGGTTTACGTGATGATGTCTTAATACGAGAAAATCTTTCTTCCTCTGCAGCGCAAAGCAATTTTCCGTTCTTCACAACACATGCTGAGCAATCATGTCCTATACCACCACTAATTCCAAGAACTATCATAGCATATCATCTCCCTATTTTATCCAATACATCTTTTAGTATTTTAATCATAATTTTTAACGATTATAATGTCTGCAACCTTTTTTCTATTGCATCCATAATTTCTTTGTGTATTTCATCTGAAGATTTTTCATTACAGTCAATCATATGAACATGATCTTCATTCATTAAAATCTCACTGTACCGCTGTTGAACTATCGTCAGAAACTCAGCATATTCCAATGGTTTTGCCGCGCCACGCTTATGTATACGTTTTTCTGCCACTTTCGGATCGATTTTTAAAAATATCGTTAAATCTGGCGTTGGCAGTTCTTTTAAAAGTAAATTTGTTTTTTCATATGAGATTTGCTCCGCTGCAAAGTATGCCTGGATGCAATATTTATATCTATCCCAAAGATTTAACGTAACATTATCACATGAATCCATCTCAGCACGATACGTTCTTAACAAATCCAACGTCATCGCTACAGACAAAGTCTCTTTAAATGTAGTATAATTTGCATACGAAATACTTTCTATAATACTCCTATCCTCTGAAGAAGCCTTGTGTGCACATACAGAATACTTTCCGGCGTTCTTGAGTAACTCAACTTGTGTGGTCTTACCCGAACCATCTATTCCAACAATTGTTACTAACATTTTTCTCCTTAACTCGTAAATCATTATTCATAATTTTTGTGCATTTATTGAAAACAGCTGTCTACATTTTAGGAAAAACTAAGCATCCTAATTCATTGTAGGCATAATTGTACATCCAAATTCTTTTAAAATTCTTTTGTACCTTTCAACTTCTTTTTCCCTAATAGGATCGTCAGGATCATATAGACAATGATACATAGTATCTGCATCTTTCAGCAATTCGTCATATGGTTCATCAATACTTCTTTTATCAGTGTGTCTAGAAACCGCACACGTAATTATTCCAATTTCTTCATCCGTAAATATATTTAGGGATTCCAGTAGCGATTTTACATATGGCACTCCCTTTACTGCATGGTCTTCAAACTCACCAGTATAAAGAGGATAGATATCATGAACCATACCACAAGTTGTAGCTATTTCTACATCCAAATTTCGTCTAAATGCCAGTAATGTACAATAATGAGAAACACCATGTAAATGTGAATAAAAAAATCTCTCATTGTCAGGATGTAATTCTCTTATTAATCTATCAATTTCTGCCCTTACTATTTTTATTTTTGTTTCCATAAGACTCCTTTCTTGTAATGACTTCAGGCTTTACTTTCTAATACATGCATTTCTTGTTTGCAAAATAAACAATTTGCCATTTTCAAAAGTAAATTCAATATCCTGCGGGTCGGCATAGAGCGTTTTAATTTTTGAAACTTCGTTTTTCAATTGCTCATAAACTTCGTTTAATTCACTTTTCATTTGCTCAATTGGTCTTGTATCCGCTACGCCATTTACAACTTCAACACCCTGCCCATTCACTATATATTCTCCATAAAGTTCATCTGCACCAGTTATTGGATTTTTAGTAAATAATACTCCGCTTCCTGACATTTCATTCCGATTACCAAATATCATTTCTTCAATTACAACAGCTGTATATAAATCATCCGAAATGTTTTTATTCTTTCGGTACATCTGCGCTTCTGGCTTTTCCCATGAATTGAAAATAGAGCATACAGCATTTTCAATTACTGCTTCAATAGAGTCGTCTAGTTGTTCTCCTGTTGTCTGTTGGAATAACTCCAATTTTTTTGAAATGATTTCTTTATATTCATCTACTGACTTATCTGGAAAATCATCTCCCCTTTCCTTAAGCTGTATTCCATATACTCCTTTTACATAATCATTTAAAAATGTTATATATGCGCGTAATAAATACTTTTCCTGAGTCTTTAAAACCATATCTTTTGTAATACCAACATTCAAAGTAGTATCAAGCATTCCCGGCATAGATACTGCTGCTCCAGAACGAATTGAAACAAGTAAAGCTTTTTTTGCATTCCCAAATTCTTTTCCTGTTACTTTTTCAAGTTCCTTGCACTTTTTCTTAATCATTTCCTTATATTCTAAGGATAATTTCTTACCTAAACCGTAATAATCTCTACATATTGTGGTAGGAATGACGATTGCAAGCGGTACTGTGATTCCGTTTTGAAACATATTCATCAAATGATATCCTTTGTTTCCTAAAATATTCTTATCATACGAGGTGGTATCATCCCAAATTTCATAAATACAGTTCATAAAATTGTCCTCTCATAAAATTCTTAAGATTCTCTACCGATTGCGGAAGCAAAAAACTGATACATATCCTTCAGGTTTTCAAATCCTTTTCGAATTTCATCAATCTTTTCCATGCTGTATAGCTCTGTTATGTCATTACTATTACGTACGAGATAAATATTTCTTCTATTATACCAAAGAGCTACCTCTGCATTTTTCCCCTTATAATATTCCTTTTTATACATTTCGCCTTCAGGGGAAAATAAATTGTCTTTTTTAACTTTTTTTATTATTTTAATGAAATCTTTTTCATTTTCATCAATTGCTTCGCGGATCGCTAACATTGACTTAGGCGACGCGGAAAAGAACCCCATTCCATACCGATAGGAATAAGGCGAAAACTCGAAAAAGAATGAGGGATAATCTACTTTACTTGCGCCAATTTTTTTAAATGTTACCCACATCCGATCTTTAAACAAGACATTTTTTGAAAACCTTGCATCGCAGTGAATCCTTGATATAGTCTTTCCAACAAAAGGTCGCACTTCCATATCATTATCAATATCAAGCATTGTGCTAGACAAACTGCATACCAAATCTATCAAAGGTTTCATTACCACTTCCTGATACACTTCTTTGTTATCCAAATACCATTGT
>DBKX01000388.1:12578-18317 GCA_002297865.1 Lachnoclostridium sp. UBA739 | reverse complement strand
CGGAATTGGTTTTTTTGATCATATATTAAATAGTTTTGTAAGACATGGCTTTTTTGATATGAATCTTACAGTAAAAGGAGATTTAGAAGTGGATTCCCATCACACAGTAGAGGATACTGGTATTGTGTTAGGGCAGGCAATTAAGGAAGCGATAGGAGATAAGGCGGGTATCAGGAGATTTGGGTCTTTTTTACTGCCAATGGACGAAAGTTTGGTTCTTTGTGCGTTGGATTTGTCAGGAAGGCCATTTTTAGTATATGATTTGGATTTGACAGTTGAGAGACTGGGTACTATGGATACGGAATTAGTGAAAGAATTCTTCTATGCAGTTTCCTATGGATGTGGAATGAATCTTCACATAAAACAAATACATGGTGCAAATAACCATCACATTGTTGAAGCAGCCTTTAAAGCATTTGCAAAAGCGTTAGATGAAGCTACAAAGTATGATGAAAGAATCCAAGGGGTTTTGTCAACGAAAGGCGCACTATAGGGGGCAGGCTATGAAAGTTGTACCAGAAATCAATATTATGAATGGCCACTGTGTGAAGCAAACGAAGGGGAATAATCATTATTCGGAACTCATTTCCCATTCTCCTAGAAAGATAGCTAAAATGTGGGAGGAACAAGGCGCTTCTTACTTACATATCCGTGATTTGGACGGACTAGTCGCAGGGCATATAAGGAATCAAGAGGCAATTAAGAGTTTAATCCATGATATTTCCATTCCAGTAGAGATTTATGGTGGAATCCACTCATTAAAAGAAGTTGAGAATGTGTTAAACCTTGGCGCAAGACGAGTAGTACTTGGATTAGATTACAACAATCAGAATTTTTTGAAAGAAGCAGTAGCTAGTTTTGGTACAGAGAAGATTTCATTAAATCTAAAAAGTTATCATGGGTTATCAGCCAGTCAACATAGAGAAAAGCTAACGAATATGGACCTGCAGGATACCATAAAGAGGGTTATTGCCTATGGAGTAACCAATATTCAATGTGAAGATGTGTTAAATGAACCTTACACCTATACATCAGATTTTGAGTATTTAGCCTATATGGTACAAAAGACTGGATTGAATTTTATGGTAAGTGGAGGCATTACAACAATTAAACAATTAGAGTCACTTCATACGATTGGTGTGGCTGGAGTAATTTTAGATGAAGTGTTATATGAACGACGCATTGATTTGAATTATGCAATAGAATTATTTGATAAAGGAGCAAATGTCTATGAACTATAAGAAACTGATACCGTTTATAAATGCAGAAAATGAGTTAGAAAGCAATGTAGTAAATCTTGCATCTTTGTATGCATTCAATGGAGCCGATGAGCTTTTTATTTACAATTATGCAAAGGATGAGAAAACAAGAGAAGAATTTCTAGCTACCCTCAAAAAAGCTGGAAAAGAAATCGACATTCCATTTACAGTTGGATGCTATGTTGGAAGATTTGAAGATGTAAAAAAAGCACTTTACACAGGTGCCTGTGCAGTTGTAGTGAAAAAGGAAATCTTAAAGTCAGAAGAGGCTGTCATAGAAGCTTCCAAACGATTTGGAAAAGATAAATTATTCTTAGAAGTTTCAGAAGATGAGTTTTATGAATCTGATGTAAAAGCCGATTTAGAAAGAATGGGCATAGGTGGGCTATTGTTAAAACATGTAAATACTGGAGAAAAATTAAAAAATATGCTCATGAAACTTGACACACAGGTTATAATAAGAGATAGTTTAGTACGTAATGATTTACTAACACTTTGCTCTTATGATCGGGTTGTAGGAATTTCTACGAATCATTTTGAAAATAAGAATATCATGAAAGCAAAACGTTCCTTGAAAGCCGAAGGTGTGGAAGTCAATGTTTTTGAAAGTGCGATTCCATTTCAGGAGTTTAAACTAAATAAGGATGGAATGATACCAGTTGTTGCTCAGGATTATAAGACCAATGAAGTTTTAATGGTTGCATATATGAACGAGGAAGCATATAATAAGACCGTTGAGACAGGAAAAATGACTTACTGGAGCCGAAGTCGTAATGAGCTTTGGTGCAAAGGCGACACTTCTGGTCATTATCAATATGTAATGGAACTAAAGCTTGATTGTGACAAAGACACGATTTTAGCAAAAGTTCGCCAAATAGGTGCAGCCTGCCACACAGGTAATCGTACTTGTTTCTTTACAGATCTCGTAAAGAAAGAATTTGATAATGTCAATCCATTAATGGTTTTAAATGAAGAATATGACATTATAGCAGATCGTAAGAAAAATCCAAAAGAAGGTTCTTATAGAATTATTTATTTGACAAAGGCATTGACAAAATTTTGAAAAAATGTGGTGAAGAAGCAACAGAGATTGTGATCGCTGCGAAAAATCCTGAGGCAGAAGAATTGAAATATGAAATTTCTGATTTTCTATATCATATGATGGTTCTTATGGTAGAATGTGGTGTAGACTGGAATGATATTACGAAAGAGTTGGCAAATCGAAGATAGGAGGTATGTGTATGACAGTTATGGACAAAGTTGCTGAGGTTTTTATGAATTATAGATATTTGCTTACAGCTACAGGCTGGTTTATGTTAAAATTTCTTTTCTTTGGAGGAGTTGCATTTGCCGGTACGCTACTAGGTATTAACTACCGCAAAAAGAAAAATGTTAAAGAACAGGCATAGGTCTGTATAAAGTAAAATAGAGAAATTGTCCGGGAGGATTCACATGAAGAAATACGGTGTAAACGAATTACGTAAAATGTATTTAGATTTTTTTGAGAGTAAAGGTCATTTAGTTTTAAAAAGTTTTTCCTTAGTTCCACAAAATGATAACAGTTTATTATTAATTAACGCAGGTATGGCACCATTAAAACCATACTTTACAGGTCAGGAAATTCCACCTAGAAAACGAGTTGCTACTTGCCAGAAATGTATCCGTACAGGCGATATTGAAAATGTTGGCAAGACAGCACGTCATGGTACATTCTTTGAAATGTTAGGTAACTTCTCATTTGGTGATTACTTCAAAACAGAAGCAATCCACTGGTCTTGGGAGTTCTTAACAGAAGTAGTAGGCCTAGATGCGAACAGATTATATCCATCTGTATATGAAACAGATGATGAAGCATTCCGTATCTGGAACGAAGAAATGGGTATCCCAAAAGATCGTATCTTCCGCTTTGGGAAAGAAGAAAACTTCTGGGAGCATGGCGCAGGTCCTTGTGGTCCATGTTCTGAGATTTACTATGATCGTGGAGAAGCATATGGCTGTGGAAGTCCAGACTGTACAGTAGGCTGTGATTGTGACCGTTACATGGAAGTTTGGAACAATGTATTTACTCAGTTCGAAAATGATGGGAAAGGCAATTATACAGAATTAGAGAATAAAAATATCGATACAGGTATGGGACTTGAAAGACTTGCAGTAGTAGTGCAGGATGTAGACTCTATCTTCGCTGTTGACACAATCAAAGCTTTACTTGATAAAGTTTGTGAATTGGCAGGCTGCAAATATAAAGAAGATGAGACAAAAGACATCTCCTTACGTCTTATTACAGACCATATCCGTTCTGTAACCTTTATGATTTCTGATGGAATTATGCCATCAAACGAAGGCAGAGGTTATGTTTTACGTAGATTATTACGTCGTGCTGCCCGTCACGGCAGACTTCTGGGAATCCAGGGCAAGTTCCTTGCTAAGTTAAGTGAAACAGTAATTAACATGTCTAAAGATGGTTATCCAGAATTGGAAGAAAAGAAAGCAATGATCTTCACTGTTTTATCAGAAGAAGAAGATAAATTCAATAAGACAATTGACCAGGGTCTTGCAATTCTTGCTGATTTAGAAGCTAAATTAACAAAAGAAGGCAAGAAAGTATTAGACGGTCAAGATGCATTCAAACTATATGATACTTATGGATTCCCTCTAGATTTAACAAAAGAAATCTTAGAAGAGAAGAATTTCGAAGTAGATGAAGAAGGATTCCAAAAAGCCATGAAAGAACAAAAAGAAATGGCTAGAAATGCAAGAAAGACTACAAACTATATGGGTGCAGACGTTACAGTATATCAGTCAATTGATGCTGCAATTACATCTAAGTTCGTAGGTTATGATAGATTTTCACATGATTCTAATATTTCTGTATTAACAACAGAAGATGAATTAGTAAATGAATTAACAGAAGGGGCTACAGGTACTATCATTGTAGACGAAACTCCTTTCTATGCAACAATGGGTGGTCAGAAAGCCGATGTCGGTGTCATTGAAAAAGATGGCAGCACATTTGTTGTAGAAGATACCATCAAGTTACAAGGTGGTAAAATTGGACACGTTGGTGTTGTAAAATCTGGCTCTTTCAAAGTAGGAGAAACCGTAACTCTTACAGTAGATGCAGCAAACAGACAGGACACATGTAAAAACCACAGTGCAACTCACTTATTACAGAAAGCATTACGTATGGTTCTTGGTGATCATGTGGAACAGGCAGGTTCTTTAGTAACAAAAGACAGATTGCGTTTTGACTTTACACATTTCCAAGCTTTAACCAAAGAGCAGATTCAAGAAGTTGAAGCAATTGTAAATGAACAAATCTCGAAAAACATTGAGGTTGTAACACAGGAAATGACAATTGAAGAAGCTAAGAAAACAGGTGCTATGGCGCTATTTGGTGAAAAATACGGCGATGTAGTACGTGTTGTTAAAATGGGTGACTTCAGCATTGAATTATGTGGTGGTACTCATGTTGCTAACACAGGTGTTATCTCTAGTTTCAAGATTGTATCGGAAGCAGGTATTGCAGCAGGTGTAAGAAGAATTGAAGCATTAACTGGAAATGGTGTAATCGCTCATTTTGAAGAAATTGAAAAAGAATTACACGATGCCGCGAAAGCAGCAAAAGCAGAACCAGCTAATTTAACTAAGAAAATTGAAACAATGTTAGAAGAAATCAAACAGTTACAGGCTGAAAATGCAAAATTGAAAAACAAACTTGCAAAAGAAGCGTTAGGTGATGTTTTAGATCAGGTTGTTGAAGTGAAGGGCGTGAAAGTCCTTGCTACAAGCGTACCTGATGTAGATATGAATGAACTTCGTAACTTAGGTGACCAGTTAAAAGAAAAATTAGGAAGCGGTGTTGTTGTATTAGCATCTTCCTTAAATGGCAAAGTAAGTCTGTTAGCTATGGCTACAGACGATGCTATGAAGAAAGGTGCTCATGCTGGTAACCTTATTAAAACAATTGCTTCCTGTGTAGGCGGTGGCGGTGGCGGCCGTCCTAACATGGCACAAGCAGGTGGTAAGAATCCAGATGGTATTAAAGAAGCAATTGATAGTGTTGCGAAAGTATTAGAAGGACAACTTCAGTAATTTATTTTAATGATAGATACTGACGATGGGTAAGTGCTGGAAAAAGAGAATATGTAAGTATTTGATTTTAATGCCAGTTCATAACATAATTTCCATAAAAAAATCGGAAAAGTTATAAAAAATAGTTGACGAATGTGAAATTTATGTTATAATCTTAATAGTGCTATTTAAATTACCCAAACAGTTGTAAAAGCACAATACACAACTGGAGGGAGGTTAGGTGTGAGACTATGTCAAATGTTGTCGTAAAAGAAAACGAAACGTTAGATAGTGCTCTACGCAGATTCAAAAGAAACTGTGCTAAAGCAGGTATCCAACAAGAAATCCGTAAGAGAGAGCATTATGAAAAGCCAAGCGTAAGACGCAAGAAGAAATCAGAGGCTGCTCG
>DBKX01000388.1:11840-12531 GCA_002297865.1 Lachnoclostridium sp. UBA739 | reverse complement strand
AATTATAGAAGAACAGTAGAACCCTTTGAATAGTAGGTTTACCCTATTATTTAAAGGGTTTTTTTCGTGTGCTAAATTTTTCGTACAATTCATAGAATAGATAGTAACAGTTCATAGAGTGAGGTCTTTTTTATGGAAAAGAAATTCAAATCCAACCATAAGCGTTTCAAGAAAAAACAAGAAAAAGCCATTTACTCCAAATTTGAAAATAAATCAAAACAGCAAATTGAATTGGAGAAGCAAAGCTATTTAGAAAGTCTTTCAGAAAATCTTAGATTGCCGCCGGACATTTTAGGTAGTGTACCTATTCTGACTGTTACTGGAAGCAATCAGCTCTGCCTTGAAAACTACAAAGGCATCATCGAATATACTGGTGAAATCATTCGTATCCAGACAAAAAACTGCCGTATACATATTGAAGGAAAAAAATTAAATATAGACTATTTTACAGATGATGAAATGAGAATTTCAGGTAAGATTAATCGTATTGAGTATTGCTAAGGAGGTTGTTACATGCTTATCCGCTTTTTCAAGTGGTTTCGAGGCTATCTGCTGGTACAGCTGAATGGTTACTCGCCCGAACGATTTATCAATCTGTGTCGCAATCGTAATATCCTGATTTGGGATATGTGTAAAGGAGAGGATGGATACCAGTGTTATATGACTCTTAAGGGGTTTTTAAGCATTCGTC
>DBKX01000388.1:4255-11824 GCA_002297865.1 Lachnoclostridium sp. UBA739 | reverse complement strand
GAAGACAAAGGTTCGAATTGTAAAACGGTTTGGTATGCCCTTTTTCGTACATAAAATGTTTAAACATAAAGGTTTTTTAGTAGGTATCTGCCTTTTTGCCGCCATTGTGTATACATTGTCTTTGTTCATCTGGGATATTACACTGGAAGGAAATCATTCCTATACAGAAGATATTATTTTTAAATATTTAAAGGAGATACAAGTAGAACCAGGAGTAATGAAACGAAAGTTAAGCTGTCAGGATATAGAAGCCTCCATTCGAAAGAAATATCCTGATATCGGATGGGTTTCAGCAGAGATAAAAGGAACCAAGTTAAACCTTAAAATAGTCGAAACCAATATGCCTGTGCCATATGACACCTCCACCACGCCTTGTCACTTAGTTGCAAGTCATGATGGGGTAGTGTATAGTATTATTACGAGGCAGGGAACTCCAGTGGTTAAGAAGGGAACTGCTGTGAAGAAAGGTGACATTATCGTGTCCGGGGTGATAGACATTATATTGGATAACGCGGAGGTAATTAATAAAGAAGCAGTGACTGCAGATGCCGATGTTCTTCTTGAGACTACCTATCAGTATAGCAAAAAATTGCCGATTCAATATTCAAAGCACGTATACACAGGCAGAAAGAAAAAAGTGTATTCTGTTTCTTTGCTAAACCGTACGCTGAATTTGCAAAATCCTTTGAAAAAATTACATTCTACTAAAAAATATGATATAATATCTTCGGAGAAAAATCTGAAACTGACCAATACCTTTGTTTTGCCAGTGAAATTTACAAGTAAAACATATAAAGAATACAAGGAAGAACCAACATCCTATTCAAAAGAAGAGCTGGTTGCAAAGCAGAATGCATATTTTAGTCTTTATGTGAAACAACTGAAAGAAGAAGGTGTTCAGATTAAAGAAAATCATGTAAAGATTAAAATGGATCAAAAGAATTGCGTTTCTTCAGGAACCTTAACCGTTTTGGAACCTGTACATGAAACGAAAAAAATAAATGAAACTGAGTGGAGGATCAAAAAACCAGATGAGCATAGTGGAAACGATACTTGACATTCCAGTAGAACACGAAAAAAATGTATTTGGGCAGTTTGATGCCTATATCAAAATGATTGAGAGAAATTTAAATGTCACAATCGTCTCTAGAAATGGAGAACTTAAGGTAGTTGGTGATGCTGCCAAGGTGACAAAAGCAAAAAGTGTGTTTTTAAAATTAGTGGAACTTAGTAAGAGAGGAAATACGATTACAGAGCAGCATGTGGCATATGCCTTGTCATTATGTGTAGAAGATAAAGAAGCTGCAATTGTAGAGATTGATTCAGATTTGATCTGTAATACCATTCAAGGAAAACCGATTAAACCAAAAACCTTGGGTCAGAAAAGTTATGTGGATCAGATTCGTAATAAAATGATAGTATTCGGTGTAGGTCCAGCTGGAACAGGAAAAACTTATCTCGCCATGGCAATGGGTATTACAGCATTTAAAAATGATGAAGTAAGTCGTATTATTCTAACCCGTCCAGCAATCGAAGCGGGAGAAAAGCTAGGATTTCTTCCAGGTGATTTGCAGAGCAGGGTAGACCCATATTTAAGACCGTTGTATGATGCACTTTATCAGATTATGGGACCAGACAGCTATGCAAAGAACATGGAGAAGGGCTTGATAGAAGTAGCACCATTAGCATATATGAGAGGGCGTACCCTAGATAATGCATTTATCATTCTAGATGAAGCACAGAATACGACACCAGCCCAGATGAAAATGTTTTTGACACGTATTGGATTTGGTTCCAAAGTTGTCATAACAGGAGATTTGTCACAAAAGGATTTACCACAGGGGCAGGTATCAGGGCTTGATCATGCATTAAAAGTATTATCAAAGGTAGATGAAATTGGAGTATCCAATTTAACAAGCCAGGATGTAGTAAGACATCCGTTGGTACAAAAGATTGTAAAGGCTTATGACGCATATGAAGCAAAGAGCAATCAAGGTAAAAAAAATCAAAGGACTAAACGAGGAAAGTATGAAGAAAAGAGATAATATCTTAAGCACGGTGTTTACGCCGTGCTTACAGTTTGTATGTATTACAAGCTTGCTAGTTGTTTTGATTTCATTTCTAGCAGGCAAAGCTTATGGAGTCACACAAGCAGACATTGGTAAAATTATATTTTGGAACATAGAGTTTCTATTTGTACTTACATTATGTATCGAATTATTAGGTTGGGGAAAGACCCTTTCTACCAAGAAGTTTCTTTTGACCAGTGGTCTATATGCAGCATCATTTGGTGTCGTCTGGCTTTCTGGCAACTACCTGACACTTAATTTCTGGATGCTTGGCATCTTAATTATGGGTCTAATCATTCCGTCTGAAATGGCGATCGCGTTACACATCATTTTAACCATATCCTATTGCATGATAAATGGTCTTTCAGTAGATACATTTATCTGTTACTTCACATTTGGAACACTAATCTTATTGCTCGAAGAATTCCTGGACAAGTTAAAAAACACCGTGGCAATTTTGATAATTGGTCTAACAACTAATATAGCATTTTTAATTCTGTTACATGACTTTGCATTTGACTTTTCTGCAGAAGCAGTTTATGAGCTTATTAGTACTGGTGTTATGATTTTATGTTTATGGGGAATCCGTATGTGCTTTGAAGCATATGAATGCAAAGAACCTAGAGTGAAAGAAGAACTACTGAATCAGTTAAAAGAGTTTTCTGAAACTATTTACGAGCATAGTATCTCAGTCGGTGAAATCTCAGAAGGTGCAGCAAAGCAAATTCATGCAAATGCTGATGTGGCTTATGCGGGGGGCTGTTATCATGAAATCGGCAGAATGAATGGAAATGATTATATTATAAGTGGTGTAGAAATCTTAAAGGAACATGGCGTTTCTCAGAGAGTCGTGGAGGTAGTAAAGGAGCATAACATTCATCGAAATAAGCCGACTTCCAAAGAGGCAGCGATTGTTATGTTAACGGATAGCATTGCTACCACCATTCGATATCTGAAAACCAAAGAACCAGACTTTAAGATTACGATGGAAGGGCTGATAAAATCCATTTTTAACAAACGTAAGGAGATGGGATTATTTGAACAGTCTGGACTTTCGGAGAATGAAATGGAACTTCTTACGAAGTACTACATTGAAGCTTTTCAAGAAAAATAGAAAATAGTGGTTTCAATGTTTGGAACATTTGGTATAATTAACTAGATATATGTACAAAATACGAATAAGGATAGGATATGAAGAATTATCCTGTACTTGAAAGGTTTGGGAACAAAGAATGACAGTAAATATTGAATACGAAACAGATAAGGAATTAAACATTTCATATGAGGAAATCATTAACAAAGTAATAGAGGAAGCACTGGATTACGCAGAATGCCCTTATGAAGCGGAACTTAATGTTGTTCTAACAGATAATGAGAGCATTCATCAGATCAATTTGGAAACGAGAGATATTGATCGTCCTACAGATGTATTATCCTTTCCGACGTTAGAATACGATGAACCTGGAGACTTTTCAATCATTTCTGAAGATTCTTATGATTTTAATCCAGATACAGGGGAATTGATGCTTGGGGATATTGTGATCTCAGTAGAGAAAGTAGAGGAACAGGCAAATGCGTATGGGCATAGTATGGAGCGTGAACTTGGTTTCTTGGTAGCTCACAGTATGCTGCACTTGTTCGGATACGATCATATGGAAGATGATGAGAGGATAGTGATGGAGAAAAAGCAAGAAGAAGTTTTACAAAGATGTAATATTCTTCGTGATTAGAAATCAGAAAAACAATAGAGGTAGAGGTATGAAGAAAAAAATAAGATTGTGTTATATAGTTTTGCTGGCTGTTCTGTGTATGGCAGGATGCAAAAAGGATACGTCAGCTGAAAAAGATGCGATTGTACCAATGGAAGAGGTTACTGCCACGCCAGAAGAACCGTCACCATCTGTTAAACCAGTCAATACGCATAAGGGACAGGTAAGAAGCTGGCTGACAGGTGAGTGGATAAACAAAAAGATTGCAAAACAAAGACCTTATGCAATTATGATTAATAACATCAAAGCCGCCAATCCACAGTGTGGCACTTCTCAGGCTTCTGTGTTATATGAAGCCGTTGTAGAAGGTGGCATTACTAGGATGATGGGGATTTTTCAGGATTTTGATTCCAAGCGAATCGGTTCTACAAGGAGTGCAAGACATTATTTTGTAAGTTTTGCAGATGAGTATGATGCAATATATGTACATTTTGGTCAGACTAAGTACGCAACGGCTAAGATAGAAGAATTAGGTGTCAATAATTTAAGCGGGTTGTCTACACTTGGAGATACCGTTTTTTATAGAGACTCCAGTATTAAGGCACCACATAATGCATTTGCAAGTTATAATGGAATCATGAAGGGAACTAAGAGTGCAGGTTATCGAACGACACTTCGTGACAAGGTGAATAAGTTTTCCTTTTATGAGAAAGAAACGAGGATAAAAGGAGATAAGGCAGATAAGATAACATTAGGGTATTCCAGTTATACTTCTCCTTATTTCACTTACGATAAGAAGAAAAGACAGTACCTAAGGTATCAGTTTGGTGATAAGCATATTGATAAATCAACTGGTAAACAGCTCATGTTTAAAAACATAATTATTCAGGTAGTGGATGAATGGGATATTGACAAGAATGGCTATCAGACCATGGATATTACCAATGCCTCTGGGGAGGGATACTATATTACAGACGGCAAGGCAATGAAGATTACATGGACAAAAAATGAAGCAAAAAAAGAACGTGTATATTATGATAGCGATGGTAAAATCCTTAAAATGAATCCTGGTAAGACATTTATTTCGATTTATCCGAAAAAACGACTATCACAGTTGTGTATTGAGTAAATTTACAGGAATATGTATAAAAGTGGTATATATGGTTATCATTATAGTGAGTAAGAACAGGAATGGGGGTTCGTAACATGAAAAAGGCAGCTATATATGCCATTTCTTTTCTTAGTTTGTCGGTACTGTTATCTACGTGTTATTTTGTCAGTTACCGGTATGCCTTAAACAAATTTAATCGTAATGCAACGGAGCAGAGTGGAGTTACAAAAAAATTATCTGGAACTGGTTCTTATGATGTATCTGCCAATACAAAAACAACAGTTTCTAAAGATGCGTCTTATACGTTGCAGATTTATGACTTAGCAACGGACAAACTAAAAGAAAAGAAGGAGAATATTCCAAATGATTTTGTTGGAATGACAAGGGACCAGATCATAAATCGGCTTAATGTATATGTGCAGAATAAGTCACTGGACGAATATAATAAAGGTCTTGTATCCTGGCAGTTAGTCAGCTTTGCACCCGATCGGGTTGTTGTAAAGAAAACCTACAACAGCGAGGGAATTCTATATAAATATTTCATGATAATTCGGGATGGAAATGTTGTTGTTTACTACAGTGATAAGAAGACAATCTATGAGGATGAGACAGGAATTAATCTAGATGAATTATCTGAAGTAGATAAAAGGGAATTAATGTATGGAAAATGGATACAGGATGAAAATGAATTATATAGTTTGCTGGATGGTTACACCAGTTAAATGGACAATCCTCAAGTAACAGTCACAAACAGGTTAAGTGAAAGTTTGAGTTATCTGTGACTGCTGCTTGGGGATTTTTTGCGTATACGAGGTATCGTATCAGATGCTTCCCTGCCTATTTAACTTATAGGAAAATCCTCTGCGAGTCCTTCCCTATAAGTTAAATGAGCCCCTAAAAACGGGGCTGGATGCACACGAACGGGTAAGAAAGTCAGTCGCTAAAAAACAGCGACACCCGCTCGGCGCGGCAAAGTGTAAGTTCCTTTTAGAGAACTTAAGTCGCGAGGGTGTGAGAAACTCACACTTTGTTTTTCCCAACCCATACTTGCATTCTTTTCTATATGTGGGTACAATAAGGGAAGAGAAAAGACAAAGATAGAACGGATGGAATGTATGAAAAATCAAGTAGTAATCGTCGGAGGCGGTGCCTCAGGACTTATGGCAGCGATTACGTGCCAGCGACAAGGAATGCAAGTGTTAATTCTTGAACAGAAAGACAGAGTAGGAAAGAAAATTCTTGCCACTGGTAATGGAAAATGCAACTTTACCAATTTAGAACAAAAGGATGCATGCTACCGAAGCAGTCAGACATCATTTCCCAAAAAAGCGTTACAGCAGTTTGGGGCAATAGACACTGTCTTGTTCTTTGAAAAACTTGGTGTATTAGTAAAAGAGCGCAATGGTTATCTCTATCCATACTCAGGACAGGCGGCAACTATATTAGATGCTTTGTACTATGAAGCAAAACGTCTCGGTGTTCATATGGAATGTGGATGCAGGGTTGATCATATTAAAAAGAAAGATGGACTTTTTGAGATAAAGTATGGAGATAAAACGGTAACAGCAAGGAAGGTAATTTTGTCAGCAGGTGGTAAGGCTTCGCCAGCACAAGGTTCTGATGGCAGCGGTTTTTTGCTTGCCAAAGCGTTAGGACATCATACCACTAAGCTTTGCCCAGCCTTAACTGGTTTGAAGGCAAAAGAACCGTTTTGCAAAGCATTAGCAGGTGTTAGAACGGATGCAGCTGTATCTTTATTTATAGAGGATGAATATATAACGAAGGATGCTGGCGAGCTGCAGCTTACGAATTATGGAGTGAGTGGGATTCCAGTGTTCCAGATTTGCCGTTTTGCAGGAATGGCATTGTTAGAGAAAAAGAAGGTTGTTGTGAAAGTGGATTTCTTCCCGTCATGGAAAGAAAAACAGCTTCGTGAACTGGTATTTCGCCAGAAAGAATTATTTGGAAAAAACACAGCAGAAGAAGCCTTGGAAGGCTTTATCAATAAAAAGGCTCTTCTGGTATTGTTAAAACAAGCAGAGATAAAAGCGGATACGCCAATGGCGAAAGCAGATGACCAGAAGCTTATGAATTTATGTAAATACATGAAAGCATTGGCATTCCATATTACAGAAACCAATGGATTTGAAAATGCACAGGTTTGTGCAGGTGGGATTGATACAAGAGAAGTGGACCCAGATACGATGGAATCGAAAGTTGTAAAACATCTGTATTTGGCGGGAGAAATATTAGACGTAGATGGTATATGTGGGGGATATAATTTGCAATGGGCATGGGCAAGCGGTTATGTGGCAGGCAAACATGCAGCAAAAAAATAAGAATGTCAAATGAATACTTGGAGGCAAATATGTTAAAGATATCCCAACTGAAACTGGATGTTAGAAAACTACCAGTCACAGAGGAAACAAGAAAAGTAGATTATGCAGCCGAAAGAGCGCTGCTTCAAAAAGAACTTCTTAAGATGTTACGAATTCCAGAAGCAGATTTACTGGATTTTCATATCGTAAAGAAGTCAATAGATGCAAGAAAAAAAGAAGATATTAAGTACATTTACGTACTTGCGGCAAAGGTGAAGAAAGAAAATCAGATTCTACGTAAGTTAAAGAATTCCAATGTCAGTGTATATGAGCGAAAACAGTATTCGTTTACACCAAAGGGT
>DBKX01000388.1:4070-4224 GCA_002297865.1 Lachnoclostridium sp. UBA739 | reverse complement strand
CCCGCCAGTCATAATAGGAATGGGCCCGGCAGGATTGTTTTGTGCGTTAGAACTTGCCAAAGCGGGCATGAAACCAATTGTGTTTGAGCGAGGGAAAGCTGTCGAAGAGAGAGTGAAAGACGTAGAACATTTCTGGAAGACAGGAGAGCTTAAC
>DBKX01000388.1:0-4059 GCA_002297865.1 Lachnoclostridium sp. UBA739 | reverse complement strand
AAGCAATGTGCAGTTTGGTGAAGGTGGAGCAGGAACATTTTCCGATGGAAAATTGAACACTGCAGTAAAAGACCCGACAGGGCGCGTTCAAAAGGTACTGGATACCTTTGCAGAATATGGTGCGCCACAAGAGGTTAAGTATCTTAATAAACCTCATATCGGAACCAATCGCTTACAGGGCATTGTAAAAAATATGAGAGAAGAAATTACTTCGCTAGGAGGACAAGTACATTTTTCATCTAAATTGACAGATATTTTAATTGAGAATGGCAAGGTTACAGGTGTTGTCATTAATGATAAAAAAATCGTACCATGTGAAGCCTTAGTGCTTGCTTTAGGCCATAGTGCAAGAGATACATTTTCTGTGCTCCATGAAAAAGGACTGGACATGCAGAAGAAAGCCTTTGCTATTGGAGTACGTGTGGAACATCCGCAGGATTTAATTAATCATTCTCAGTATGGTTCTGAGTTTGCATTATTACCAACGGCGGACTACAAGCTGACTCATCAGGCATCAAACGGAAGAGGTGTGTATTCGTTCTGTATGTGCCCAGGTGGTTACGTTGTCAATTCTTCTTCGGAAGAGGGAAGATTAGTTGTCAATGGAATGAGCAATTATGAACGTGATGCAAGAAATTCTAATAGTGCTTTAATTGTAACCGTTACACCAGATGATTTTATGGGAGACTCAGTTTTAGCAGGAGTGGAATTCCAAAGAAAATGGGAAGAGGCAGCCTACAAAGCGGGAAACGGTAAAGTTCCAGTTCAGCTCTATGGTGACTTTAAAGAAAACCGTATCAGTACAGAGTTTAAAATGGTAAAACCATGCATGAAAGGAGAAACCGCATTTGCCAATGTACGTGAGTGCTTACCTGACTATGTTAGTGAAACAATTATTGAGGGAATGACAGCGTTTGATAAGAAAATCAAAGGCTATGATGATAAAGATGCGATTATTTCAGGAGTAGAAACAAGAACATCATCACCAGTCCGCATCGTTCGAAATGAAGCGTTAGAAAGTAATATACAGGGTATTTTCCCATGTGGAGAAGGTGCTGGATACGCAGGTGGAATCACTTCAGCGGCAATGGATGGAATTAAGATACACGAAGCAATATTAAATCAGTTTTGTATCTAAGATGAGTGAGAGTTTACCCAGCAAGGGAAGGATGAAAAAATATGAAGAGGGAACTACTAAAAGATAAAAAGAGAATCGTTGTTAAGATTGGGTCTTCTACGATTACCCATGAAGAAACGAATAATTTAAATCTGATTAAAATGGAGAAGCTGGTTCGTGTATTAGCTGATCTTCAGAATCAGGGAAAAGAAGTTGTGGTTGTATCTTCCGGTGCCATAGCTGTAGGAAGACAGGCTGTTGGTATGAAAAAGAGACCTACCGAAGTAGAAGAAAAACAGGCTTGTGCGGCAGTGGGCCAGGCAAAGCTAATGATGGTTTATCAGAAATTATTTAGTGAATATAATCAGTTGACAGCCCAGGTTCTCATGACAAAATATACCATGATTAATGAAGTAAGCAGGAAGAATGCCCAGAATACATTTCGCGAATTACTATCCATGGGAGTCATTCCCATTGTAAATGAAAATGATACCGTATCTACTGACGAGGTGAAAATCGGAGACAATGATACCTTGTCTGCCATTGTAGCTGCATTAATTGGAGCAGATCTGCTTATTCTAATGTCAGATATAGATGGGTTATATACAGACGATCCGCATAAGAATCCCGATGCAAAGTTTATTGATTATGTGGAACGTATCACAAAAGATTTAGAAGAAATGGGAAAAGGTTCTGCTAGTGATGTAGGAACAGGTGGAATGGCAACGAAAATTTCTGCAGCGAAAATTGCTACAGATTCCGGTGCTGACATGGTAATTGCCAACGGCGATGATATTCAGGCAATTAGCAGAATCATACAGGGAGAAAATATAGGAACCCTATTTAAAGCTCATAAAGATGAACAATTTAAATTAATGGATTATTTAAAGACAGAACAATATAGCGATTAAGGAGTATTTGGAATGAACGAAACAAAAATCGGCAGAATTAATGAATTATATAGAAAGTCACAAAACGTTGGACTAACACCAGCAGAGAAGGAAGAACAGGCAAAGCTCCGTCAGGAATATATTCAATCTGTGCGCAATAACATGCGTGCACAATTAGATAACATGTCTATCCTGAATCCAGATGGAACAGTAACAGAGTTAGCGAAAGTGGCAGAAGAGAATAGAAGAAAGAATAAGAAAAACTAGTTGTTCTTTAAGGGGAGATTCAGATGGATAAAAAGGCAGCAAGGGAATTTGTTCGTAACAAAAAGAAGCAGATGACAGTAGATGAAATTGAAGCGAAAAGCAGCAGAATTTTAGAAAGACTGTTGAAGGAACCTTGTTTTTTACATGCAGAGACTTTGTATTGTTACGTTTCTTACAATCAGGAAGTTATGACGAAACCACTTATTAGCTATGCATTGGCTAAGGGAAAAAAAGTTGCGGTTCCAAAGGTGATAGGGAAAGAGATGGAGTTTATCTATCTGAATTCTTTGGATGAACTGGCAAGCGGCTATCAGGGAATTGAGGAACCGACAGGAACAACCGTTGCAAAAGAGGATANNCCAGAGTGCTTATGATTTTACCTGGCCTGGCTTTTGACGAAAAAGGTAATCGGGTAGGTTATGGCGGTGGTTTTTATGACCGGTATCTGAATCAAAACCAAACAAACAATTATATAAAAGTGGCAGTAGGATTTGATTTTCAGGTAATGGAACATTTGGAGATGGAAGAATGTGACGAGCCAGTGGATATCATATTAACCGAAGAGAGAAGAATAGAAGGCTGACAGAATATTTTGTCAGCCTTTTTATCGCACTTTGTTTCACATTCAGTTGCGGTTATAATGTGACTTTAACCATCATAAAATATACAAAAAGCATTCGGTGTATTTATGGAAAATGTAAATTGGGATCAACTGTTTTATTATGAGGATTTAGTAGCATACGCAAAGTATCTGTCTAGTCACTATAATGGTCTGGTACAATACGAAACCATCGGACACAGTCTTGACGGTAGAGAAATTTTTCTTGTAAAAGTGGGGAAAGGGAAAGAAAATGTGATAGTAACTGGCGGTGTTCATGGTAGAGAAGCGATAAATCCAATGGTGTTATTGTGTATGGCAGAGTATTACTGTGAAGAGTTTCGGAATTCTTTAGATCGCGTATCCCTTTATATCGTTCCTGTTTTAAATCCAGATGGCTATTGTATTGCCATTCAAGGTTTTGACTGTATAAAATCTGCGAAGAACAGAAGAATATGCGAACTGAAGCATATCCCATATTATCTCTGGAAATACAATGGGCGGGCAATAGATATTAATCGTAATTTTCCATGTCTTAGCTGGAAGAAGAAAGATTTGAATGATGCCCCAGCCAGTGAACCTGAAACAGTAGCGCTTATGGAACTATTTCAAAATGTTTCCTCCATAGGGTATATTGATTACCACTCAAGAGGAAAGCAAATATACTATTATAGAAATAATATGCCAGAGGATTATAATCATGCACAGTTTCGTTATGCCTGCCTGTTAAATACACTAACAAATTATGAACTGGTTCCACCACAACAGGAAATTGAGGAAAATGACTCTGGAGGAAATACTGTGCATTATTACTCGGAAGAATTCTGTTTACCTGCCCTTACTATAGAGACAGTAGATGAGTTGGCATGTTTTCCGCTAAGTCCACATTATCAAAAGGATACATTTGAAGAGATAAAACTGACACCATTTGTATTTTGCAAAGACAATTAAGTATCGGTATTGTGGTCTTGCATTATTGCTTATATCCCTTTTAATTAATGTAGCAGCATTTGCCTTTATCTTAAAACGTGTAAAAGCTCAGAAAACCAGTCATTGGAAGCATGATATTTTTGCAGATACAGAACAATATAAAGAAGCAATGGAAAGAGCGGAATAGATTTTAGTGATGATAGAACCCTTGAAGCGATTCAGGGGTTCTTTTTAACTTATAGACTAACTATGTCAAG
>DBKX01000299.1:10646-11423 GCA_002297865.1 Lachnoclostridium sp. UBA739 | reverse complement strand
AATTAGACGCCATGAAACGGGTTTTAAGAGAGAAAAACGAGAAATACTATATCTTATTCCTTGTTGGAATAAATACGTCTCTACGCGTGAGTGATCTGCGTAATTTAACGGTAGGCAAATTTATTCATTTAAATGATGAGGAAGAAAGTCCTGAATTTTTGAAGCTAAAAGAACAGAAAACAAAAAAGAAGAAAGTATGGTACATTAATCCGATTATTCAAGAAGAAGTTCGAGCATACGCCATAAAAAATCATTTAAGTGAGCAAGATTACCTATGTCCAAGCAAAAAGGACAGAACAAAGCCTATAGGGAGAGTTCAGTTTTATCGTATTATGCATGAATCAGGGGAACAAATTGGATTACACAATTTAGGGACACATACTTGTCGTAAAACTTTTGGATACTTTCACTATCAGGTATATAAGGATGTCGCAATACTCCAGAAACTATTTAATCACTCCTCTCCAAGTATTACATTAGAATATTTGGGCATTAATGATGATATGATAAAAGAAACTCTTAAAGATTTTGTACTGTAATATTCACATTTCACGGCAAAAAAACTAAAACAAGCATAGATTCGAATAATTGAATGTTTGCTTGTTTTAATTCATGTAATTATAAGTAGCGAAACTCCGCGAAATCTTTTATACTAGATATATTATATTACAATAAGAGGTGAAAATATGGAGAGAGAGAAGTTTAACTCACGCCTAGGCTTTATTCTAGTATCAGCAGGATGTGCAATTGGTCTTGGCAACGTATGGAAATTTCCTT
>DBKX01000299.1:7431-10622 GCA_002297865.1 Lachnoclostridium sp. UBA739 | reverse complement strand
TCGGTGAAAATGGAGGTGCCGCATTCATACTTATTTACTTGGCTTGTTTAACATTACTTGGATTACCTGTATTAATCTGTGAGTTTGCAGTTGGTCGTGGAAGCAAACGAAGTCTTGCTACTGCTTATGAGAAGTTAGAACCAGAGAGTACAAAGTGGCATTATTTCAAATGGCTTTCTGTACCAGGCAACTACTTACTTATGATGTTTTACACTATGGTTGGCGGATGGATGTTATATTATGCATATGCCATTGGAGCAGGGAAACTAGATTCCTTAACTCCTGCGGAAGTAGGTACTTTCTTTGGAAATTTCACGAATACTCCTAGTACTGTAATTCTATGTACATTTCTTGCAATTGCTTTATCCTTTTTTGTCTGTGCATTAGGCTTGCAAAATGGTGTTGAACGAATTACAAAAATCATGATGGCCTTATTGATTACTTTAATGGTAGTTTTAGCAATCAATTCCCTACGCCTTTCTGGAGCATCCAAAGGAATTCGCTTCTACCTTGTACCTGACTTTGATAAGCTTATGTCAAACGGAATAGGTAATGTAGTGTTTGCTGCAATGACACATGCATTCTTTACAATCAGTGTTGGAATCGGCTCCATGGAAATCTTCGGAAGTTATCTGACAAAAGAAAGAAAATTAACTAGCGAATCCTTAAGTATCGTCTTGCTTGACACATTTGTCGCTCTAACAGCTGGGCTTATTATTATACCAGCATGTTTTGCTTTTGGAATTCAGCCGGATTCAGGACCATCCCTATTATTCATCACATTGCCAAACGTATTTAACCAGATGGCAAATGGACGGCTTTGGGGCACCTTATTCTTCATTTTTATGTCTTTTGCGGCATTATCAACGATTATTGCTGTATTTGAAAATATTGTTTCCATGACCATGGAGTTACAGAATATCAGACGAAAACGTTCTGTACTGCAAAACTGCATTGCGCTCTCTGTTTTATCATTACCTGCTATATTAGGTTTTAATATCTGGAGTGGTGTTCATCCAATCGGACCTAGTTCCGGAATTATGGATTTGGAAGATTTTCTAGTGTCCTATAACATTCTGCCTCTTGGAAGCCTGATTATCGTATTGTTCTGTGTTCGTAAAAACGGATGGGGATTTGAACACTTCTTAGAAGAGACCAATACAGGGAAAGGAGTTAACTTTTCTAATGCATTAAACGGTTACCTAACTTTCCTTGTTCCGATTTTAATTGTGGCTGTTTACCTGAAAGGATATTATGACTTCTTCAAGGGATTCGCAAAACCAGCTTTCATCTTCTGGATGTGTTTTGCAATTGCATTGCTATTGATTGTATTTAGCATTATATTTTTAACTGGAAGAAAAAAAGGAACGAAATAGAGAACTTTCCTGGTTAATAAAAAATGAGAGAAGCTCTTATTATAAAGTTTCTCTCATTTTTATAGCATCAACCGAATCACACACTCCTACAAACCGATATCTCCAATCGGTATCACTTGCTCTGGTGTATCACTTTCTAAATCTAAATGCTTCTCAAACCAGCCAGTGTCATGCCATTCATTTAACTTATATCCCACATTATGAAATCTGCCTATAAGAGTGAATCCAAACTTTTTATGTATTGCCTCACTTTTGCTATTTGGCAGCGTAACACACGCATATACATTGCGCACTCGCTGCTTTTGTAATAATTCAAAAAGCTTTCTATATAATATAGAACCAATTCCACTTCCTTGGTAATCCAGGTCCATATAGATAGAGGTCTCAACGCTCCATTGATAGGCTGCACGTGTTTTATAAGAACTGGCGGAGGCATATCCTACAATTCTATTTTGCTCCACTGCCACTAGGTACGGAAATTTTTCAAGTACCTTCTCTATTCTTGCCTCGAATTCTTTTACACTTGGAACCTCATATTCAAAAGTTATAGCAGTATCTGTGATATATGGAGTATAAATCTCTAATAATCGTGCTGCATCTTCTATCGTTGCCATCCTAACTTGTATGTCTTTTCTCAAACTGTAACCCTCCCGTTGTTTTACTCTATTCCGTAAGTATGAAACACTTTAATTAACAGGAAATGGAGTTTAACGTAATTTCCTATCAATTGAAAAATCCCTACTAGTTACCTAGCAGGGAAAAAGGATATTAAAATATTAGTAAGAAAAAAGGGGCTTTTACATAATATTCAATTTGGGGGAATGAATTTTTATGTAAAATTGCTCCAACAGCACTTTTCTTAAGTGCTTATTAATATAGTACATTCTTTTAATAAATAATGCAAGCATTTCTCAAGAATCTAACGTTTTTATGCACGAAATGACGTTTTATTTGTATCAAACTGCAAAAACACATTTGCAGCCTGATACATTTGCTTTAAAATTATTTATTATTTGTTTCCTGACAAACCAATTCAACCGTCTGAGTACCTGCCACTGGGCACTGATGTTTTGAATGGAAGTAGAATCCACAAAGCTTTGCTACGATCCTCTCAATACAAATATAAACGGCGAGAATTAGGAATCCTATTAAATACACAGTAAACATTGTAAAGCTCCTTTCATCTACACTTCTATTATATTCTTCTCTTTCATTATTGTTTGCCTTAACAGCTTTGTTATGTAAATAAATACTATGTCCCACCAAAATCCATGGAAAACCTTTGTCATTCCATTGACAAAACTGGTATAATAATCATGTTAAGGAAATCTTAATGCAAAAAATATTTGGAGTGTTTTACAATGAGAGAACAATTAAAATACTATTATAGCAGAATTAGCTCAAATTTAATTCTGTTTTTCAAATGGCTTGCAATCTCCAGTATCGTTGGTGTAGTGGTAGGTGCAGTTAGTTCTTTGTTTGCCTTTTGCATGAATTTTGTGACAGGATATCGAATGAATCATCCATTCATCATCTATTTTCTGCCACTGGCAGGCTGTTTTATCGTTTTTTTATATGCAGTTTTTAAATATAAAAATGACAAGGGAACGAATCTTGTACTATCCACAATCCATGCAGAAGCCGAAATTCCTTTTAAAATGGCACCACTCATTTTCATCTCCACCATTACGACTCATTTATTCGGTGGTTCAGCTGGTCGTGAAGGTGCTGCGTTGCAACTTGGCGGAAGTATCGGGAATCAATTAGGCCGGTGGTTACGACTTGACGAACACGATACGCGTGTCATTGTAATGT
>DBKX01000299.1:0-7385 GCA_002297865.1 Lachnoclostridium sp. UBA739 | reverse complement strand
AAACACCTATGGCTGCTGCCATCTTCTCTTTGGAAGTTGTCAGTGTTGGAATCATGTATTATGCAGCTTTGATGCCATGTGTATTTTCTTCTATTATAGCCTCCATGTTCTCAGCTAAAATGGGAATTGACGCGGAAAACTTTAAAATTATGCAAATACCTTCTTTGCATATTGTTCCTTGCTTAAAAATTATCCTACTTGCAATGTTCTGCGCACTGCTTAGCGTTCTATTTTGTATGATGCTACACAATACAGGTGATTTATTCCGAAAATACATAAAGAACCCATACATCCGAATCATTTTTGCCAGTTGTTTGATTTTAATCATAACAAAACTGCTTGGTACAACGGATTACCTGGGTGCTGGAATTCCAGTTATCGACGAGACAATTCATACCCATGTAAAACCACTTGCATTCTTCTGGAAAATGATTTTAACCACTCTCACACTGGAAGCCGGTTTTAAGGGCGGTGAAATTGTACCTTCCTTCTTTATTGGTGCAGCTTTTGGATGTGTATTCGGTACGATTATGGGTATTTCCCCATCGTTATGTGCAGCCACTGGTATGATCGCTGTATTCTGTGGTGTTACAAACTGCCCGATAACCTCTATGTTTATCAGTTTTGAATTATTTGGATTTGAAGGAGTTCCTTATTTCTTAATTGCCATAAGCGTAAGTTATCTAATGTCTGGATACTATGGTCTTTATTCCGACCAGACCATTGTATATTCAAAATATAAAACAAAGTTTGTGAATCGAAAAACACATGATTAAGCACACTTTACAATGCAAAAGGCTCTAAGTGTTTCATGCACTTAGAGCCTTTTTTGAGTCTTACAAAGTTTTTATAAGAGGTATTGCATCACTCAGTGTTTTACAGTCGTAATTAAGCATCTTATAAACAGTTTCATCAAACTCAGCTAAATCCTGTACCCCAATCACTTTCGTCTTTGCTCCATATGCAGCTTTAATGCCATGAGGACTATCCTCAAACACAACGCAGTTTTCTGGATGCAGAGAAAGTTTTTCTGCCGCCAACAGAAAAATATCAGGTGCAGGCTTTCCATTCTTTACCTCATCACCAAATGCCAAAGTATCAAAATACTCATAAACGAGAGCCTTTTTTAAGAACCGTTCTGCCCTCTCACGTGCGGTAGACGTAGCAACTGCTAATTTTATTCCATTTTCTTTTAAATACTTAAGCAAAACGAATAGTCCAGGCTTTACAGGCACTCCATTTTCTTCAATAACCTTATCGATATAACGATGCTGCACGTCCAATGCAGCTTCGAAATCCACTGTATTGCCAAACTCCTTTTTAAATATTTGTTTACTAGTCGCAATGTTCGTTCCTCGTATCTTTGCCACCGTAATAGCAGTAATGGGATAATTCAATTCTTTTGCCGCCTGAAGCCATCCTTCGTTAGAGAGTCTCTCTGTATCAAACATTAGGCCGTCCATATCGAAGATTGCACCCTGTATCATTTGACTTCCTCCTTGCATATAAGCTAGTATTACTTTCCCTTTATGATTAGAAAGTTATTCATCAAATTCAGCTTCCACGTAAAATCCTTTTTCAGTTTCCTTTATATCTGTAATTTTACCCGTACGAGATTTTAAACGTTCTCCAAACGTATAATTTCCAGACATAGCAACTGCTGGTTCAATGACGTAATAATACAAAGTAGGAAGCTTTCCTTCTCGAATTTCAACTTCCTGTCCTATCTCAATTAAGCCTTGACGCTCCATTTTAAATTCCATTTTACGCATGATTATGCCTCCTTTTGCATTAGTTGATTATAATACATATATTCGGATTTTTCAATCAATCCGAGGGGACGTCTATCTAACACACTTCCTATAAGTAATAAGCTTTTCTGCAAATTGAGTAAGAGACTAATCATTAATCTTTCTGCATAAAAATCAGAATCCTTTATCCTGCCAGTAAATTTAGTGTAGTATTTCGTATTTTTTCTGCTTCGTTCGAAACATTTGTGCATAACGCGCATTTTTCTTTAATAATTCATTATGGGTTCCATCTTCTGTCACTTCTCCATTTTCAATCACAATAATCCTGTCTGCCAAAAAAATATTTGAAAGACGATGGGATGTAAAAATAGTTATTTTTCCTTTCGAAAGTTCTTGTACAGACTCGAATATATTTTTTTCTGCTATCGGATCTAGATTGGAAGATGGCTCATCCAATACTAATACAGAATGCGTACGATAAAACGCTCGCGCTAGTGCCAATTTCTGAAACTGACCCCCTGAAAGCTCAATTCCTTCCGCATCAAAAAGCTTCATAATGTTTGCGTCATAACCTTTTGGCGACTTTGTACCCAAGTCTTTAAAATGTGCTCTTTTTAGAGCTAAATCTATTGTTTCATCTATTGCCTCTTGATTAAAATCGGTAATACTGAAATTTTCACGTATTGTAAAACCATAATTAAGCATCTCCTGAAAATAGACACTAAAGTTTTTCCGGAGTTCTGCAATTTTATACGCCTTAATGTCAACACCATTTATAAGAATCCTTCCACTGTCAGGATTATACATACGTAAAAGCAATTTTATTAATGTTGATTTACCGGAACCATTTAGGCCAACCAATGCAATATTTTCATTTTCTGTTATCTTAAAACTCACTCCATTTAACGTCGGTTGCGATGATAATGGATATGTAAAATGTATATCTTCAAACTCTATTTCCTTAATTCTGTTTAAATTATAACTACCATTATCTTCTATTCTATTTCGGTACTGATTTAAGGATTTTATATTTTCTATCCTCAACCTATTACCATATATCTCTACAGCAGAAGATGATAATGTATACACAGCGTTCCATAATTGCGCAATTAGTCCTGTATATAAGGCATAATCTCCTATTGTTGCTTTTCCATCAACAATTTTAAAGGCAACATCTATACTAATTAATGCTATTACAATTTCAGGAAAACATTCCAATAAGCCAGAAACATAACATTGCTTTCGATTCATATTTTGACGCTCTACAAACATCTTATGCCAGATTAATCTGTATCTGTCTTTCAGCCATGAACCGATATTAAATAAACGAATTTCCTGTGCATAGTGTTTATCTGTGGCGATGGCTTGTGTATACCCAATCTGCCGTTGTCCATTCATTTGCTGAAGACTTAATTCATATATGTATCTAGTATACTTTGCTGTAGCAATAGATGCCGGAAATGCCGAAGCAACAACTATTATTCCATAAAACCAATTTGACTGACACATTACTAATAATACACTCAAAAATGATACAATGGAACTGATAGTCGATATTACATTCCATAAAATATTAGCAACGGCAAATGAATCCTGGCTTGCGGATACCAGTTTATCATTAAAAGACGGATTATCAAAATATTCAAGATCTGCTACCAATGATTTCTCCATAATCAACATTGATACTCTTGTGTGAATAAGTTCATTATGCATAGACTGACTGTACTGTATTATTGATTGTAGCGCTTTCTTTAAAAGTGTTATTCCCAAAACTATCATGAATAAACATACTAATACTCCTTTTGAATTTGAAGCTTCATTAACTGATGTCAAAGCATCCATCGTATATTTGCCTGCAAACGTCAGAATAATTGATATTATAGGAAGAAACATTGCTCCACAAATTCGAATAATTGTATACAACCGGGATGATTTCCAGGAAAAAGGAATCGTCCATGCAACAACACCGAAGTATTCCATTATATATTGCAATATTGTCTTTTCTTTCTTCATCAAATCACCTTTTCAACAACACATTATTTACTATATGTGCTAGTGTTTTTGATATGCCTGAATCGTAATTTCTTCATTTTCACCATTAAGCAATACCTCAAATTTATAAACTGGCTGTAAATAGCCTTTTGAATCCATTGCATACGATATCATAACTTCAAGAATCGTTAAGGAATCTATTTTATTTTCAGATCGGAATTTTCCCTGTTTTATCTGTTCAAATGCTTCCTTTTCACTAATAATTGAAACGCATTTTACTGGCTTGCAATTTACTATGTGATTATTGATTGCCATTGTATTATCATCATAATAACTGCATTCAATCCATCCAAATAAATTCATTGTCCCATCAACCTGTATTCCTGTTTCAAAAAATCTATCTCCATTCTCTTTTTCAATGAACTTTGCATCTTCTGGAATCTTGATAGAAAGCTTTTTTAGCTTTTCTCTCAACTCTTTCTGTCCTATTTCTTTTCTTTTATTTTTCGTGTCCGAATATTCCTCATAACTATAGGTTAATGCAAGAGAATTAACACCTAAACATACTTCCCTATCCTCGCTTGTTTTCCCGTACATATATAGCAGATTATCAAGTTTCCTCGTTTTATCCGTATCTATCGTAACATTTATGTTATCCATAAATTTTTCTGCAAATGCATTCATTTCATCTGCATTTGCACGACCAGCTGTTTTGTAAATATTTGCTTTAGGTCTTTTCTCGGATAATTTTACTTGATTCTTAATATTAATCTGCGACATATTAGTTTTTAATATGTATGTTTGTGACATAATACCAAATTCCATTCGCTTATAATGAATATAGAAACCTGCAAAAACAGCTACTGTTAAAAGAGTTGGAATTAATCTTAAAACAATTTTCCCAAACCAAACTTTTTTTTTCACAACAAAATCATAAAACATTTGATATATACAACTTCCTATCAGCGCTCCTAATGTATTATGAATCAAATCATCAGTTTCGAATATTCCACATCTCGTAAAGAACTGAACTGATTCAATCAATAAAGATATCGCAAAACTAATTACCGTTACTTTCCACACACTTCTTAACTTAGCAAAAAGCCATGGGATCATAAAACCAAATGGAATAAACATAATAATATTTAATATAATATTTCGCCATTCACCCATTGAACAACTAAACCACGCTGAACGATATTGAATAAACGGTTGCAAGCTCATCCTCTTTACATCATTGTGATTTTTTCTCAAAATAATTGTTGCAGCAGCAACAATAAAAATGTACGTAATGAAAAAAATATACGAAAAAACTCTACCTGCCGATATTTGTTTTTCTCCTTTCAATACGCATTTATATATTAGAAAATAGAATAGGCAAAAAAAGAGCCCAGTTATTGCCATGCCTATCAAACCTAATACCAATCCCATAAAAATCACATTACTTAAGGTCATCTCTCGTTATCAATCCTTTCCCTATATTCACTCCCACATAAAGCAAAGAAACAACTCGAAAGACTCAATGTTGTTTCTTTGCTACGTATTGCTGAAATTATTTTTTTCTGTAATTCATTACACTATAAATCATATCATAAAGTACATTCTATTTACCTAATAGAGTCTAAAAACTATGTATTATAATGATGATGTTCGGTTTGTGTTTGTTGCATATGAACGATAGGAACCTGTATTGTAACCAATTCCCAAAAATGTTTCACAATAGCATCCACAATTCGAACAAGAATCTGAACCTTTTCCAGTAACAAAATTAGTTGCTGCACTTCCGCCGTCTGATGCACAAAAACATGCATTTGGTTGAGCTACATTACTTGCTTTTCTTCCAATTGGGTTAATTAATTCCATTTTTTTCTCCTCCTTTATTCTATCATAACTGAATTTAATTCTTCAATCATTTCTGGTTTTCTTTCCATTACTTCATGATATATAGAGAGACTTTCTGATATGCGTTTTCTCGTGTTTGTGCACAACTGGTGGCGGTATGCAAAATTAACTTTTTTGTCGCCAAAGCAATCCATATAACAATTATTACATATGTTTACCGCCCAGCACTCGCCACAATATTTTATTTCCTGTTTCACAAAATCTTCAACATAATTTTTTCTTATAATATCAATATCAAATCCTGTATCAACATTTCCAATAGGTGACTGTGTTCCAATTCTTTCACAAGGAAGAAACTTTCCTTTTACAGTTACATACAATCTTCTTGCTCCTGGAACGCAACAGCCATTTAAACCATATTTATCAATTGGCTTATTACAAAGATTTCTCTTATGTATTTCCAATAAAGAACCTCGTCTGAAATATTGCATCGAGAAATTATTTTGCTCTATATTATTCAAAGTCCAAAGTGCTAATGGGTCATAAATTTCTGCTCTTTTTAATTTGTCCTCCCATTGATTCTCTATCCTGTCATTGATTTCTATGTATTCGTTACATTCTGCCGTTTTGGATACATAGGATACTAAAATAATACACTTACATTCTTTTTTTAATTCTTCAAAAAACTTATTTATCTTATCAAATTTTTCTGCTGTATATGGTTCGGTCAACACCACACTAAATGCAATCGGCTCCCTTGCATTTACTGTGTTTTCCCTAGCTTTAAGATATGTTCTTAATCCCTTAATTGCTCCCTCAAAAGCTCCCTCGCCGTTTGGAAAAACTCTTTTTGAATTATAAACTTCTTCTGGCCCATCCATACTTACAACAATAGAAAACTTCTCTACGGTTGCCAGATAACCCGCTATTTCTTCGTTCATCAGCGTCATATTACTAGTCATTGAATAGCACACATCACGTTCTGGATACTCTGACATAACATACTGAGTAATATCTTTTATCAGTGGAAATCTAAGTAATGGTTCTCCACCATACAAACCTAAATAGAGTTGTTTTCCCTTTGGTGAGTGTGCCATTAAAAAATCAATAGCTTTTTTAGCAGTATCAAATGACATATCTTGTTCACCAAATGTACGATAATCTTCATTTGTATCACTATATACACAATACCTGCATCTTAAATTGCATTGTTCCGTTAACTCCAACGTTATTGAGCTCATATTATGCTGTAAACTATCTTCCAATTTAAAATGTTCTCCACAAATATTCTCTTCCGAAAGACATGGAGCAGATAGTATGTGTTCTTTTTCAATTGCCTCACAAATTTCATCTAAGGCTGCTATTATATCATCTTTTGGTAAATCAATTTTGTACAAATTATCAAAGCTATTTGTCTTTAACAGACAATCCAGTACTCGATATACGTTTTCCTTTACCTTATATACTTTTCCTGTTCCTGTATCTAAAAAATACAAGCTACTACTAGTATAAAACGTTTTGCCTAATCGATATAAATTTCCCTTTTCCTGTATCTTCTCAATTTTGCTTCTATAGTTTTCCATGCCATCCTCTCTTTCCAAATGAAACACACTCTACACCTCATATTGCGATTCTCTTTATTTTTCCAATCAGTCAAGATTATATTTTGTATTTCCATACCCATATTTTATTATTTTATGCATATATTGTCAATATCTATTTGTTTGTTTTATTTTTTTCCATACTGTGTCATATTTTAGCAGGTGCGTTAAAAAAGGGGTGAATTGTAAAACGAGATTC
>DBKX01000210.1:4011-6620 GCA_002297865.1 Lachnoclostridium sp. UBA739 | reverse complement strand
ACGGAACTCACAATTCGCTGACCTATGCAAAGCTGATATGGTGGCAACGCCCCTTTGCATGGCTGATAAATCCATTCAGCAGATGTCAGGACAAAGACATCACGACACAGGTAAAGAATGACGTAGTGGCATTTGACATTCAGATGGCACAATATAAAGACAAGTGGAAAGCATCACACGGAATAGCATGGTATGATGTGGATATAATACCGATGTTAGAATACCTAAACAAGTTGGCAGGAAACCTCAATGAACGATTCTATGTACGCATAGGACTTGACCGCCATTTCTTCAGAACAAAGAAGAGACATGAGAAAGAAAGAGAGGCGTTTCATGACTTTGTGGAGATATACTTGAAAAGCTATCATAATCTTAAACTTATAGAGCTTTATGTGGAATATCCGGAATACAAGACTTTGTTTTTTGGTTTTATATCCGGTCTCGAACAAATATATTGGTCGTTGGCTTTTGCAAGAGCCAAGGCACGACAGGCAAGAGGTTTGGAGAGATACCTTTATTACCTTCCTGTTCCTCGTCTATGGGCAAGGAAATACAGAAATGCATGGGAGGCAATGGCAATATTGAGAAATAAGGAAATATTTATGACAGATTTTATTTGATAAGACTATGGGAAGAGGCGTAACCTGTACAGTAGATGTAGAAGTGGATCTTGATGATGTTTTAGACAGCTATGACACGGATGATATTCTTGATGCTTTGGATGAACAAGAAATTGTGGACTATATAGAAGGAAAAGGTCTAATGGATGTGCCTATAGACGAAAAGAAAGCGATAATAGGTTTAGTAGCTCAAAGGACGAGAAGTTATCCTGACAAGGAAACAGTGAAGAACGTAATGTTGCAAATTATAGACGAATTATTTTAAACCAAAAAAAATTACAATTATGATAGACCATTTAAATATTTCATACAACAGAAACGGACTGTCGTTCATAATCAGCGTTGATGATACAACGAGTGAAAACCTGCCATATAATCTTGCAGAGACCTTTGCAGAATTAATCAGGCAGTCGGGTGCAAATGAGGAGATAGTGATAGATACCCTTATACAAGAATTAGGGTATAAGAAGAAAGGAGGTGAGTGATGAATGAAGGACATATTACCAAAACAGAAATGCAGCGACTAAGAGCAAAGTTAGTTTTGTATTATAAATATTATACAGAAACGAAAGAACAGGCAGATGCAGTAATGAAGATGATAAATATTCTGGATAGAAGGATATTGGGGTATTGATGGATTACTAACAACCTCTCCTTGGTGACAGCAGGGAGAGAAAGAGATGCTTTGACTTGTTGGAATACCTCTACATGTGAAATTGTGGTGTAATATTTTTATAGAGAATGGAAGTTTGTTAAAACATAGTCAAATTTAGACTTTTATAATGTTTTTGTTTGATTTTGCTTGTTCATATCAATAAACTTACTTATCTTTGCAGCATGATTACGCTCATGGCTACGCACAACCGAAAGCAGCCATACATATTTGCCGCTTACCTTGATAATGGTTGTGCCTACCCTTGAGCATTTTTTTTAACTGCTAAGTAATTTATGAAAAGACAAGCAAACTTTCCTCCTGTAAAAATTGCCGTAATGATTGATGGCGGATTTTTCGTAAAGGATTAGGGTATTGTATGACAAAGACAAGCAGATGTCTGGTACAGAAGTTGCGGAACACCTGTATACGATGGCTATGCGTCATGTAGGTGAAAGAAATACATTATATCGTATCTTCTATTACGATTGTTACCCATTGGATAAAAAAGCGCATAACCCTATAACAAAAAAGGCAATAGATTTCAAAAGAACTCCCGAATATGAGTTCAAAATGGATTTATTGAATGCTTTGAAACAAAAGAGAAAAGTTGCATTGCGAATGGGTACTCTTAAAGATAATCATGTTTGGCAACTAAGACCTCGTGTAGTAAAAGATTTATTGGAAGGAAAAATAAAGTCTATAAAAGAATTGAAAGAAGATGATGTTTATTTGGACATTAAGCAAAAAGGCATTGATATGAAAATAGGTGTGGATATAGCATCTATAGCCTTAAAAAGCTTTGTTGATACTATTGTGTTATTTTCAGGGGATTCAGACTTTGTGCCAGCTGCAAAACTTGCAAGAAGAGAAGGTATAGATTTTATATTAGATCCAATGGAAGCAAATGTTGAACCTCAACTATTTGAACATATAGATGGTATAAATAATGCTTCTCCTTTTATCAGAAATGGACAAAGAAGAAAGAAAAGTAACAAGAGTAAATAAAAGAACTAAGGGGGCGGTGCTTAGCATTGCTCCTTTTTTATGCCTAAATCCCCCTTATTCAGGGGATTTAAAGTTAAGCGGTATTCCGATATGGAGTATCGCTTTTTTCGTATAAATGATAAAATAAAAATAGTAGAGCAAACAATGAGAAGAGAATTTGTTAATATGAATATGGGTATTATCTCTGCTTTTGCAGAAGGTAAGACTATTCTTGACCCAAATATGAGAGAGTTTAAAATGAATGAACGCTTTGACCTTGAACATCATGCTCTCAATAGACATGACAGGAGAAGGATTAAAGCTGAATATAGAAAGAAAAGGAGACAGTG
>DBKX01000210.1:0-4005 GCA_002297865.1 Lachnoclostridium sp. UBA739 | reverse complement strand
AGGAAAGAAGAATTGAAAAAGTTGAGAGCCGGAGATGAGTTGTACTACGTGTACAATCATGTTGGCTACAGATGCAAACGAGCCGTGTTCCTTCGTTCTATAAGGGGAGACGGTTGCTATATCCAAGTAAGCGGAAGGACAATAATTGCTTGGGCATTGTATCTTTTCAAAAGAGAAGACGAGGCAAAAGAATATGCCGCAAAATGTACGAAGAGTTTGATATATGCGAGACTACATGAATTGGGAAGTTACTTTAGTAGTCTAAAAGCTCTTGGCGAGAATTTCCTTAATGAAGAAATACTTCGTAATGCAAAGGTAAAAATAGTAAAGGACTTTTATTCGGTAAAAGACAAGGAATAATTATAAACATTTAAAGAATAAGAATATGATAACAGTAAAAACAGCAAGCTTTTTCATTTGCGTATACGCTTATGAGAAGACACAGGAAGACGGAACAGAAAAGAAAGTGAAGGAACAATATGTTGTTGATGCCCTGAGCTTCACTGAAGCAGAAGCAAGGATTATCGAAAATATGCAGCCATACGTTCATGGAGAAACAGACGTAGCGGACATATCAAAAGCACCGTTCGGTGAGATATTCTTTACTGATGATGAAAAGGCGGACAAATACTACAAGGTAAAAGCAAGCTTTATCATTATAGACGAGAATACAGGAAGGGAAAAGAGAGAAGCTCACTATTACCTCGTTCAGGGAACATCAACACAGAATGCCCAGCATAACTTTGATGAAAGAATGGGCAAGACAATGATAGACTATGAAGTTGTCGCAGTGGTAGAGACAAAGATTGTGGACGTATTCCTTCACATACCAGCCAAGATATGAAATATCCCAGATACAGAGTAAATGAATTTGTTGGAGGGCATTCTGAATATGTAACAGAATGCCCTTTCGGCATAGAAGGAAGATATACACATGAGATGCTTATGGTTGGATCATTGGCATGTCAGCGTTGTGAGTATTTCAAGGCAATTAACAAGGAAGACCATATAGTTTCCTGTGGAATAAAATAATTGGTGTAAAAAAGAAACAAAATGAAGACAAAGAAAATTTCAATTATCAAGCGCATAACAGAGCGCATCCTCGGCAAGAAGTTCTATATTGCAGTAATAGCCCAGAAGGGAACCAGTACATATTATGTGAACAGTACGATATACCGTTCAAAGGAAGACGTACTGAGATACAAGGAACATGTGGACACGCTTCCTTCGGTAGTGTTCATCTGCTATTACTCATTCCGTTCACACAATGATTTTAGGTTGGCAGTAGGAAACGGCAAGGCAGTAGACATAGAGGAAGCGAAGAAACTTGCGTCCAGATAGCGAACGAGTATTAACAGATAAAAATTTAATATAAGAACAAACATATATATTTGCAATGACAATAAAGAAAATAACCAGAGCGATAAAAGGCTTCATGTATCGAAGGAACTATGTAGTGCTGGACGGAAGGGTTAGTTCCGTAACACTCTCCAAAGGTCTGTATAAGCACATGATGAGTAAGGAAAGGGCGGACATGTATCTGCATGTGTTCTTTGCGAAAGACAGCAAACAGTATTGCTTTGCGTTTCGTGAGGATTTTGAGCAACTAAAAACTGCAAAGACGGTGTTCACGGAGCTGCAATATAATTCGGAGTATAGGAAGATAGGCTTTCATACAGAGCGACCGACAGTGTCGGGGATATTGTCGGAATATGGTTTGCCGATAGACAAGATGATTCGTTTGACGGTATTCCCCCGGAAGACAGCCAACGGAGAAACGTTCTATGAGATACAGAGACCTTTGCGCTCATAAACAGTAAAGTTATGATACAAGACATAAAATTTCAAGGTTTGTCCAGCTCCCCTTCAGACAACAGTGTTCAGGATGGGGAGTTGGGCACTTGCCTTAATCTGATACCGGAGGATGGGGAGTTGAAGCCGATGCAACAGCCGATAGTGGTAGAAGATTTTAAATTGAGTGAGGACGAAGATATTGTATATGTACATAACGTAACACATAATGAAGAACTTCATTCTCATTATATAATACATTCTACAAAAGATAACAAGTGGTTTTGGATAGAGAAAAATAGTACAGACAAAACAAAGACAACGATAGATATTCCTTCTGACTTTGTGGTTACTGCGGTTACATCCATAGGAAATATATTATGTTTTGTAGGTAATGAAAAAACAATTTATAGTTATTGGATTAAGGGGAAATATACAATTTTTGATTTAACTAAACTGGACTATAATATAGTTGTCAATACTGAAGATACGTATTTTGGTGATACTCAAATAGCATCAACATTGCTTACTGATAATTTTGAAAACGCATTTGAATATATAAAGGGGCATCTAAATCGATACGTTCCAACTAATAAAACAGCAGGCATAGTTTTCCCCGCATTGGATGCAATAATCAACAAGAAACTGACAGAACTCGGAAATGAATACTTTAAATACTACTCTTTATGTGTTGTTGCTCTTAAATTGTATGATGGTTCCTTCATCAATATCTCCAACCCATTTTTTCTTATGCCGTCTATCTTGTCGCATAGATTTATTTACACAGAAAGTTCTAAAGGCATAGGTATCGATTATTCTGTACAAAAACACTCGCTGACATTAAATTTTGAAATCAAAGAAGAGTTAAAAGAAATAATAGTTGGAGCAAGCGTGTTCTTGTCTGCACCTGAAACATTCTTTGACTTGAATAAGACACCAGAAAATGTAATTCAAGAGAATTGTATTATATGGAAAGACGGAATGAAGGATGATGTACGAAGTGCGGCATTTGCCTTCAAATCAGAAAAGGCTATTTATGAAACTGTTGAAAGCATGACCTTTTATCATTGTAAGGATATTGAATTAGAAGATTTGGGAAAGGAAATCGCTCTTGAAAGAATAAAAGAAACTGAAACAACTATTCCTCTTGCAGACTTTAAGAAATCGACTTATGGCGGTAATTGTGCGATTACTTACAACAATAGGTTGCATATAGCAGACGTTACAAAAAGTTCAGTAAATCCTTATAAGAGTTTTTGTAAAAGGAAATGGAATAAGGCAAGGATGAACGAAAAGCCAACAAGTGCATTGAAAGATTTAACGATTGCAAACTTTGCCGCAAATTCCCCAATTGATATATCTCTGGAAAATAAAGGCACGACCAATTATGAATGTGATTGTGTATATATAGTTAAACTATCTTCAACTCTCACTGAGAAAACAATATATAATTCAGGAAAGATCCAATATCCAATAAATCCTATTTTGACATATCCGTCAGCTGATGCAAAAGAAATGACAATACTATTCTGCCACTCACAATTGGGAAAATACTATAAAAAGACTTTTGCCCTAAAGAAGTCTGACAGTTTTGGAATGTCTTATTATATTCATTTGGGCAATAAAGTTCTTGATTATGCGAACCAAGAGAAAAGAGGTGAGAATGTTCCAGATGATTATCTAACTACATTGTGGGACAATACAATTCCTACTTACATACAATTATTGGATTATAAATTACTAAAAAAGACATGGACATCCTCTGGACATTTGGGTAATAATGACCCAGTGGAATATACCTATTATGAATGGGATGAAACTTCAATAGACACAAAAGAGTTCACAGAGATAACCAAAGAGGAATATGATGCTGCACTAAGTAAATGCAGTGATGAGAACCAAATAACGCATTCTCCTTCCCTCATCAAGGTCTCTGAAGCCGAGAATCCACTTGTCTTTCCTGCCTCCAATAGTGTACAAGTAGGTTCGTCTGTTATAAAGGCGATGGCGGCAAATACCCGACCGATAACAGAAGGACAGTTTGGAGATGCACCATTGTATGTGTTTACCGATGAAGGAACATGGATGCTGATGCTGTCGGCAGACGGAAAATACCAGGCACGACAACCGGTGAACAGAGACGTGTGCAGCAACCCGAAAGGAATATTGCAGATAGATGATGCCGTATTGTTTCCGACAGAAAGAGGGATAATG
>DBKX01000059.1:6676-7064 GCA_002297865.1 Lachnoclostridium sp. UBA739 | reverse complement strand
GCGATTCTTCTGTATATTGGCTAATAATCTTATAATAGTTTCTGCTTACCTTTATTACGGTATCTTCATTTTCAGTAGTATCCTGCAGATAGGATTCTTCGAATTCAATGCCGAAACAGAGTTCTTCTTTTTGTAACATTGAGATAAGATTAGGTTCATCAATTGGTTGATACTTCTTTGATTTGCGACAATAATATTGTGCTTTTAACTGCTCCAAATCTGTTTCTGGATAACCCTTGGCAAGGTAAAGGAATACCCAAAAATAGATTCCTCCTATTGCCTGCGTTTTGTCTAAATCGAATTCAAAAAACTGTTTGATTGCCGACTTAAATTCAAGCGGAACTGTTTTATTCTCATTATCTAGATATAAATTAAAAAGGTTAGCTTC
>DBKX01000059.1:0-6635 GCA_002297865.1 Lachnoclostridium sp. UBA739 | reverse complement strand
GTCCTTATATATGTACTTAAAAACAGAGTAAATTTCCTCCTTTTTTTCAACACTTTGTCCGATGTTCTCATCGTTTTGGATATCATCAAGTACATTAACTAGATTGTAGTATACATAGTTTAACTTTCTGGTTTGGTCTGAAAACATGGAAAAAGCTTGTGGGTTATACTTGGTTTTTGGCACTTGTGCATACTCTTCTTTATAGACAAAAAGCGGTTCACAATCTTTTGATTGGGTACACATTTCCAGGAACTCTTGTATCAGCTCCCATAAACATTTTGCCTCCTTAATACTTTTGAACTGAGGTTTTAATTCATTGCTCCATGTCCGAATATCGTAGCGGTATGGATAAGGTAATACTTTTGCTAATACATTCTCTGCCAATTCAGAACGATCGCTATAACCCTCGTAATGATTTTCAAGAACTTCTTTCATTTGCTTTTCATCGCCTGACATAAAACAAATTACATTGGGATGCATCATAAATTGCAGGATAACATTGATAAGCTCTACTATTTTATCTGGGCACAAATCAATATCGTCGAAAAAGAAACAAAAGAGAGGATTACTTTCACTTGATGTTAATTCTGTTCCTTCCCTATACTTATTGATATAATTACTCCATTCTGTGATAAAAGCATTGAATCGATTTTTCAGTTCTGTGCTTGCACTCAACATCTGAGTTGAGTTCTGACGATAGGAATTAAAATCTGTGTAGTTCTGAGTTAAAAGTCTTCTATACTCCTCGTGCGTATACAAATAGTATTCCATGACCTTGTCAAATTCCTGTTTCAATTTTGAAGTTTTTTTCAGATAGCATTCTTTAAATGTTTCATCGGCTCCTGTTCTAGAGTAAATTTTTTCTTCTTTTACTTTACTTAAATAAGCGGTAAGAACCTTTTTAACAGAAGAAAGAATGCAACCGAACAAATCAAAATTATTATTTATTCTATTCAATTCTATCATAGGGAACACAATATTTTGACTTTTTTGTAACTCATTACAAATGGTAAGAAGAATAGATGATTTTCCTGAGCCCCTGCCTCCTAAAATGGAAAACGTATTGTTATTCTCAGTAACTGCTTTATCAATGCTTCTTGACTGAGAACTGCTTGCCTGAATATGTTTAATCTCATCCATCAGCTTGTCCATCTGTGGAAAGATATGTTTTACTTCCTCTTTTTCCAGTATCTTTGCTCCAAAAGAAATCCTTTCTGACTGCATTGCTGATTTCTCCTCTCATAACTTTCTTTGGCTAATACCGAAAGGTAACGCCCCCTTCGGTATTATTCTGTTCCTTGGTTTTACTTCTTTGTAGTGTTTAATATCTCCTCCGCTGACTTCAGACGCTCTCTATTTCTGAATTTGCTAAGATCCATATATTTGAATTTTTCGTCTTTCTCCTTTGTTGAGTCCTCAATACATTCAATTTCTTTTACCTTTTTATATACTTTTATCGTCGCAAGATTATCATAATTCTTCTCTATTACTTTTATTTCTTCAAAGAACTTATTCTTTAAATCTTCAATTTTAGCGTTCATCTTTTTTTCACGCATTTTTGTAATCAGTTGATTTGATGTATTATTTGCCATATATTCCATTCTGTCATTCAAACTTATACTGTATTCCAGTCGAATATCTTCCTCCAATAGAGAACTATAATCCTGTAGCAAATCATTACCTACTTTATTCTTAAACTTGGATGAATACTCATCATTTAATTCTTTAATTTTAATAAAATAATCCTTAATATTTTCATCTACCGTTTCTTTCTCGAATAACCCATCAATGCTTAACTGATTAATTGCATTAGCTATTTTCTCACTTAACTTACCTTCATCAGTAACTAGTGTGTCATCCTCTTCTCGCAGATTCATATACACTGCTTCACGAAGCTTTTCATGAAGTGCTTCATCATAAAATTCCTGCCTGCTTTGATATGTTCCTTCACTATTGTCTCCAAACACAAAAGCATCATAATATCTGCTATCCAAAGAATAGAAAGACTCTTTCTTACAATCGTACAGTACCTTGATATTTTCAAACTTAACTCTTCCATATCCATAAGGCTTGCCATGACCTAAAAGCTCTGTATCCGAACTTTTATATTGCATTCCACACAACAGCAAACCTAACTCTGCTTCTGTAAGATTTTCAAAGTAGATTTCTCCACGAAAATATTTCTTCGGCTTTATTTTGCCGGAACTCAAAGGCATCAATGGCCTAATCTTAGACACTGTGTTCATATTTTTCAGTTCAGCTGTAGTTTGTACTCCTTTTTTCTTCCAGTAAAACTTTCTTCCCCTCAACTCAAACTGACTATCATTGTATGTAATGAGTTGATTCGTATCTCCTGTTTGTTTCTGCACAAGATAGAGCTGAAATGCCGTTGGTTTCGGATTCATTAACACAACTGCACATTCTTTTGCCACAACATCATCTGTTTTTGGCAACAAGCAGTTCATAAAGTTTAATCGTCCCTCATAATGTGCCTCCTGCTCTTTGTCATCTTCCTTGACAAATCCAAACAAGGATGAGGTATAATCGTACTTTCCCTTTCCAATTGTCTTTTGACGAATTCCATACTTAATGTTGTAATTATGGAACACACGAAAATATGGAGTCGGTCCAAAATCCACTACTTCTCCATCCTTGTCAGAACGGTAAAAGAACAGTTTTGCATACTTTGGTCCAATTTGCCTGCTGCCATCTCTGTTATAAGGAAGATTATAATAATACTCTAGTTCACCTAGTTTGTTGGTCTGTTGTGCATTTCTCCTCAAATCCTCTTCATAATAGGCAACTAACTTTTCATCAACCACTTTTTCCTGTGGGCTATTCTTTAACTGATCCTGTCTCAAAGCTTTTACCAGATAGTGATTTACTTTTCCATCAATCCATTTTGAATTGAACAGATATCCTTTGTTACCTCCACTTCCAAAGGCAGTGATCTTTCCATAGTCAAACTGAAACTGCACAACCTGTGCTCCACTTTGATACGGTCTATTTCCATAAGGCTTGTATGTCTTCTTTGCACTCCTTCTTATAGTTGACTTGTATTCCCGTTCCTGTTTTCGCTTATCTACGCTATCTGGATCAACGCAGTCTCGCATCTTCTTAATAGGCTTTGTATACATATAATATTTTTCTTCAGTAAGAAGTCTATTTCCACGAACATCACTTTCATGCACCTTTAGAAAATTTCGATTACGCCCCTTAAATTCCTCTGCTGGAACAATAACCAATGTATGCTCATTCTTCCAATACAAATATCCTGCTTTGATTGACTGATTAAAAGACTGGCGGATTCTTTCATTGTTGCCTCTCATCTTCTCCGAATACTCTTTACGAAATGGCGCACACTGATCCGCAAAACTTCGATACATCATCCTCCGATCCTCAATCATATTCGCTTCCGACAAACTTAAAATCTCCACATTACTCCGAATCAGCCCACGAATCGTACTTCCAGGAATAATGTAATGAGTATCATCGCCAAAAAACTCCTGTACTTCACCACGTTTTTCGCCATTTCCTCCGATGAACATCTCCGTCATATTCGTCAGTTCATACGTAATTTTTCCGCTTATTCGATTCTCGTTCTCCAAGAAGGAATCATGCTTTACCAGCTCTTTATCATGAAGCACCACATTTTTATTAAAAGGTATGAAATTATACGGTGCACTTGCAGTATCTCTATTAATCATTAGAATGCCTCCAATCCATTCAAACAGGTTCCACAGATATACGCTTGTCCAGTTTCTGCATCATAGTCAATATAATGTCTAAGTTGTATGCTGCTGAATTTTCGGGTACTGCCCGATTTCTTTAGTTTTTGTGTTTCCTGAATATACTCGTTTTTCCAGTCTTTCGTCTCCACTGCAAACCATTTTCCCTGTTGGAAAATGTGTATCTCGCATCCTTCTCCAAAGATTCTGGCCTCTACTAACTTCATTAAATCCAGTTGTTCTATTAAATCATCTTTATAACCTAATACTACTTTGTCGACTTGTAATCCCCATACGTATTGATAGGATGCCTCCTGTTGTGCATATTCCAATACTTCAATCAATGACGAACAATCTTCTAGCAACAAATTCTTTATTGACATATCACACATCCTCCCTTGCCAGCAAACCGATACACTCTTCAAGATACGTTCTTACCTTATCCGAACAAATGAGACTGGCTTTTCGATCTTCCACTTCTAAGTCAATGTTCTCCTGCTCTTTGATATCCCAATCGATTCGATATTTTTCAGGAATGGATATACTGATTTGTGTTCCTCGAATTCTTCCAAATCCTACACTTGCCATGCTGCCAAGTGGAATTTTACTAAGTCCCAGATCACGAACTGTTAGAAATAAAAGTGCAATTGCCTGCTTTCTCTGAACCTCTTCCATAATCGGCAAGAACTCTAACGCGATCTTCACTTTTCCCTTTGTTATAGCGTTGGAAGTCAGTTTTGCTCCACTAATTGTGCCACCTGAAAAACGATCGATATTAATTCTTGTATAACATTTCGTTGCAGGTTCTTCTATGACCGTATCATGGACACGTACTTTTCCGCACTGCTGCTTTTCTCCATTTTTCGTTCCGTCGTTGTTGGTACCGAACATCACTTCAAGGAGATCCGTTCTTTTCTCTTCTCCCATCTCTAGGGTTTTGCATATCTTTTCACAGTAACTGCGAAGTACGCCTTTCCAAGTAGTGCCTGAGATGATGTATTGACCGTTGGATTTGATGGAAGTTGCAATCTGATGTCCCTCTTCATCCGTTTCCTTGTCTTCCCCTTTCAGAAGAATCGCATCTCGGATTTGTCCGTCTAAGGAGATAGAAATCACTTGATTGTTCATACCTTCCTGACTAAATCCGTACTCCACATAACTTGGATCATTGATCTCAAGGGGCTGGAACAGATAATAGGATTTAAGACTGCTCAAATCGAACATATCAAAATGTGCGTGTTTGACTCGTTCAATGCGAAGCTGCCCTGCCCCAGCATTTTTATTGCCTCCAAATAGAATCCAGCCTTTCTGAATACCTTTTGCCATATCCTGAAAAAACGCTTCTACTTGCTTCTTTTCCGTTCTCAGGGAAAATACTTTTACAATTACATGAAATCTGCATCCTTGTTTTAAGAAGGTTCTTTCAAACATTTTCTTATCGGCTGCTCCTCCAAGTTCTTTATCATGGGCATGGCATTTTCGGATATCAATTACATTTTCTAATCCGCTGCTTAAATCATTACGCAATGGACTATCATAAAAATAAACTTTATTGTCATATCTGCTGACGCTATCTCCCCAAAAGCTTGGATAGTTCGTGTTCTTTTTTTCTTTCAAATAATCCTGTACCGCTCCTGCAATGCTGGTACCTGGCAGAAGTGGTACTCCATCACTATCCAGCATTAGTCCGATTGGGCTATCGCCTGCTATCTGGAACAGTCCTGCTGTGGTTGTTTCTAAGAATAGAAAATCCACACATTCGTAATACTTTTTTCCATATTGTTTCTCCATCTGTTAAGCCTCCTCCCTTGTGTTATAACGTACTAATTCTTTTAAATACAGACAGCATTCATAGAAATTATCCTCGGCAATTCGATTCTGACTCTGAGAAACCGGGTCGATTTTAGCCTTTTTCCATTCAAAATGAATCAGATCAAGACTAGCGGTTCCCTCCACCATCTTTTGCAGGAACTGATATAAAGAGATTGGTGGACGTTTTGATGTATCGTAAGAGGAATAGCCGCCTACTCCGCCTTCCGGTACATAAAGCATGGTCACTTCAAAAGCGGAGGTATTCTGTATCTTCTTCACATAATTAGACAGTTTTTTTATGTTGTTCTGGTAGGCATCATAACCTCGCGTTGCATACATTTTATCTAATACATCTTTTAGGGCATTGGATTTTGTCTTATTCAGCTTCCAATCTATTCGTTTTTCCATAAAATCTTTTTGTGCCAGCTGATACATGATGTAATCAGAATTCTTCTGTAAGGCAATCCTCTTCGTCCACTTCTCAACCATGGCATTTTCTTCTTTATCCAGAATCTGGTCTAATGTATTGGAGGATGGATTCACCAGCTCCTCATGTACATATGCTCTGGTTTTATTCTGGCTAAAGTCAGGGTTTACTAAGATTCGTCCGTACCCTTCTTCTCGGCGGATTCCTACCCCTTGTTCTTCTAATTCTTTGATACGTTCCATCTGTAAAGTTCCGGTATACTCATATTGAAATACGCTGCCCGCACGAACTGCTGTCTGCTGCACGCTGTGTGCCTTATGTTTACTGTTGTAACCAGACGTAATACTCGTATCACATACCATTGTCCGTTTCTCCACTTTTTCAAGTCCCAACGTTTCTTTTAAGAATTCTTCGTCAATTGCATTGGCTACCATACCATTCTGATCAAATAGCACTAAGTCAGACAATGCATATAGGATGAATTGATTCTTATGGGTACTCTCAAGTTCCACTGGAAACTCATTGCGGTACGTTGCATAATCCATGGTCTGATCCAACTGGATCTTACATTTTCCATAACCGCTGCCTTTTGAACCTCCTATGTAGCAAATGTCATCCTCTAGCAGCTTAACGAAATCTGCTTCCCATTCTTCCTCACATTGGATGAA
>DBKX01000228.1 GCA_002297865.1 Lachnoclostridium sp. UBA739 | reverse complement strand
TAAATGGTCTGTCTCCGTTGTTTGGACGGTCTCCATTTTCGCGTCTTTGATATGGTCTGTCTCCATTTTTATTGTTTCGGTTGCCATACTGACCTTGTCTGTTATCGTTACGCTCTTTTCCTTGACCATTGTTACGGAAATCACGATTTTGACCTTTGTTCTGACCATTGTTGTTGCGGTTCTGACCTTGATAAGGTCTGCGTTCTGATTGTTCTCTCTTATTTTCTTCTCTATTTTCCACTTTACTATCTATCCTTTTTTCCTCTTTTTGCATATCTTGTTTCTTATCCTCACCACTCTTATTAGACTGGTCTTTTGTTTGTTCCTTATCGGAACTAGCTACATTACCACTGGTAATCTTATTATCTTCTATAATAGTCACTACTTTCTCTGATTTTTCTTCTTTGTCCTGGACAGGTACTTTTTTTGTTTCCTTTTTGTCCGTTACAGAAGATTCTGACTTTTTCACTTCTTTTGCTGGAACTTCTTTTGCTGAAACTTCCTGTTTAGGCGATGTTTCTTCTTTTGCAGCTTTCAATTCCTTATGCGCTTCATCTTTCACAGTAACTTTATCAGTTACCTTTAATGTATTATTATTATCGCCCTTTATGTCAACTTTTATTTCTTTCTTTTTAGAATTTTCGGCTACCTTTTCTAGTTTGTCGGCTTTATTATTCAAGAAAATACTATCTTCTTCCTTCTTCTTGGGTGTGAAGTTTTTTAATACAAAAGCAATGGCTTCGTCCTCAATATTGCTTTGAGGACTCTTCACTCCAAAACCATTGTTATTTAGAGTTTTCACTAAATCCGTACTTTTAATATTTAGACTTTTTGCTATTTCGTATATTCTCATTTTCGCCATACTGCCTACCTCCTATAAAAGTTGTTTTTCGACTGCACGGGCTAATCCTTGATCAGTGAATGCCAAAGATGCTCTCATTTCCTTTCCCATCGCGTGACCAAGTTCCTCTTTCGTTGCGATAAAATAAATCGGAACTTTATACCATTCACACATGTTTGTAAATTTTTTTTTCGTATTCTGAGATGCATCTTCTGCCACAATGACCAAGTATGCTCTGTTTTCTTTCACTGCCTTTTCCGTTAGGAATTCACCACACTCTACATTTCTAGACTTGATTCCCAATCCGACATACGAAAGAGTTTTAATTTTGTTCAACCGCTGTCAGCTCCTTTTCTAATTGGTCATAAATTTCATCTGGAATGGTAGTTTTTAAAGACCTTTCAATGGCTTTTGTCTTTCTGGCCTTCTTTAAACATTCTAAGGAGTTGCACAGATACGCTCCACGTCCATTTTTCTTACCTGTAAAATCAATCGCAATTTCATTTTCAGGTGTTTTAATGACACGGATAAGCTCTTTCTTCGTCTTCATTTCTCCACAGCCGGTACATTGTCTCATCGGGATTTTCTTTTTAATCATCTAAAAACCTCCCAACATGAAATTAAAAGTCGAAGCCGTCGTACTCATTCTCTCCATCGTGTAAGTCTAGGCTTGAATCTGGCATATCTACACTCACATCTAAATTGGAACGAACTTGTGACTCGCTCTTAATGTCAATCTTGTAACCTGTTAATCTGGCAGCTAAACGTGCATTCTGTCCTTCTTTGCCAATTGCAAGGGACAATTGATAATCGGGAACAACAACTTCTGCGCTCTTTTCTTCTGTATCCACTTCTACTGACACAACTTTTGCTGGACTTAATGCGTTCTCAATCAATACCTTTGGATCTTCGCTCCAAGTAATGATATCAATCTTCTCACCACGTAATTCATTTACAATAGCATTTACTCTCGCACCGTTCATACCAACACAGGCACCAACTGGGTCAATATCTGGGTGTGAAGTATAAACTGCCATTTTTGTCCTTGAACCAGCTTCTCGTGCGATACTTTTTATTTCAACGATTCCTTCACGAATTTCTGTAACTTCTGCTTCAAATAAACGCTTTACTAACTCAGGATGAGTTCTAGAAACTGTAATTCTAGGTCCCTTTGTTGTATCCTTTACTTCAATGATATAAAGTTTGATACGGTCAGTTGGTTTGAAACGTTCACCTTTCACTTGCTCATTCTCTGTAAGAATCGCATCCACCTTACCTAAATTAAGACTAATGTTGTTTCCAACATAACGCTGTACGATACCTGTTACGATATCTTTTTCTTTTTCATAGTACTGATGATAAAGAACTTTTCGTTCTTCCTCTCTAATTTTCTGAACAACAACCTGTTTTGCTTTCTGAGCAGCAATTCTACCAAAGTTAGCTGGTGTTACTTCTACTTGAACGGTATCACCAAGACTTGCTAATGGATAGTTTAAAATACCTTCTGCTACGCTGATTTCAGTTGCTGGGTCAGTTACTTCCTCTACAATCTTACGTTCTGCATAAACACTAACTGCACCTGTTTCACGGTCAATATTTACTCTGATGTTGTCAGCTTTACCAAAATGATTTTTACATGCTGCAACTAGAGAGTTTTCTAATGCTTCTAATAAGATGTCTTTGCTGATGTCTTTTTCTTTTTCAATTTGGTTTAATGCTTCGATTAATTCTTTATTTGAGTCCATTTTTATCCTCCTAAACTCGACTTCTTAAAGTTTCTTCTATTATGATTAAAAATTAATTGCTAATCTTACAAGTGCAATATCTGTTCTTTGCAGTTCCATTGTGGATTCATCTTCTAATTCAATTGTAATTGTATTTTCATCATAACCCACAAGAAAACCGGAGAGTTCTTTCACTGAGACTTCTTTGTTTCTTCGCATCTGTTTAATGCCTTTGTAAAGTTTAATTTCTACTTCTTCACCAATGCTTCTTTTAAAATCTTTATCTTTCTTAAGCTGGCGTCCTAGTCCTGGTGAACTTACTTCCATAATATAAGAATCTTCAATAAAATCTTCTTTATCTAATAAGTCACTGAATTCTCTGCTGACAAGTTCACAGTCATCTACTGTAATTCCGCCTGGTTTATCAATGAAAGCTCTTAAAAACCAGTTTGAACCTTCTCTTACGTATTCTACATCAACTAGTTCAAATTCATTTTTGGCAACGATAGGCTCAATCAATGCCTCTGCACGTCTTTCATATTCTTCTTTTTTGCTCATAAAAAACTCCTTTGTTATAGTACAGAACTGGGTACATTTTCTTAGGTAAGCAGGTTTATATTCGTCCAGTTTTGCCTAAGAAAACCCTTAAACATAAATACAAGGAGTGAACTTGCGTCCACTCCTTTCAAAATCTTACCGTATCGTACTCACGTACTCTTTGTTTAGTTTAACACTTCTTACCATGAAATGCAAGGGTTTTTTAGAAATGTTTCTTTTTTTAAAAAAAGACTTGCATTTTTATTATTTATATTGTATCATTGTCTTCGTCATTAAGGCCTGTTGGTCAAGCGGTTAAGACGTCGCCCTCTCACGGCGAAAACAGGGGTTCGATTCCCCTACAGGCTGTTACTTAATATTAGGAAAAAAGCTGCTTACATTATTTAATAATCGTGCAAGCAGCTTTTTTGTTGTTTCGAAATAGTACTAACAGACTTTTTCCCTTAGAAACACAAACATAATAATAGAAGCAATAATCCAAGCCCTGGTACAGCTAAAGAATCTGTTCAAAATCCGTAGAAATAGATTAAAATATTGGGTATATAAAAAATCCCCTTTTCTTTTATCAAAATCTTCATTTATTCTTCTGTAAATACATGGCCTGTTTTGTCTCATTATTTTAACATATTTATGGTTGCTGAATCAAAATAAAACTTTTTTCAAAAAAAGCTTGCATTTTTATTAATTATATTGTATCATTGTCTTCG
>DBKX01000263.1:21943-24738 GCA_002297865.1 Lachnoclostridium sp. UBA739 | reverse complement strand
TTTCAAATAGACTAGGAAAATGCTCTGTTAATGCGCAGTTGATAACTAGATAATCTGGATTATAAACATTAATAACGTTATTAATGCAAATAGCTGTATATTTAACAAACTGTTCCATTACCTCAATAGCGGCTGGTTCTTTGTCTTCGTAGGCCTGATAAAGATCTGCTAGTTTAGCATCTGGAACATGTATCTTATCGGAAAAATCTTTTAGTAGACTTGGAATGGAAAGATACTGCTCTAAACAACCGTGATTACCACAAGAACATGTACGTCCATCTGGAACGACGATCATGTGACCAATTGAGCCAGCATAGCCATTGTTTCCAGTGTAAAGAGTGTTGTGTAAAACCATACCTAGAGATATAGAATTATGTATATTCAGATTTGCGATATTTTCATATGTAGATTTGAAAGTGTATTCACCTATTGCAGATAAATTTGCTTCATTCTCGATAAATACAGGAATGTGATATAGTTGCTCTAATTCGTTTATTAAATCAATATTTGAAATATCTGTATTTGATGAAACATGTTTTTCATAAGTGATTTTTTTTCGATGAACAACCCCATGAATACCAATTGTGATACCGACGATTCCATAGATAGAAGTAGCGGTTAATTGTTCCATGGATTGGATTAAGTCAACCAGGCTTTCTAATATTTTTTGTGGTTCATCGGGTGTTTGAATACTTTTGTACTGTGCTGCTTCTCCTTTTAAATCTGTTAGTGCTGCGGAAATGATAGTATCCCCAAAATCAATACTAATTGCATATCCAGCTTTCTGGTTAAATGATAAAAGAATAGGTTTACGACCAAACTTTGTTTCATCACTTCCGATTTCTAAAACCAGCTTCCGATTCAATAACTCCTGTACGATACTTGATATCGTAGCTTTAGTTAAACCTAACTTTTTGGCAAGATAGGCTCTTGAAATTGGATCAGAATTGATTATCTCTTCTAAAACATTCGTACAGTTAATACTTCGTATTAATTCTTTGCTGCCTCTTATCATCACGTCATACCTTTCTGTTTAAATATATAGTCTTCTGCTTCTTCATTATTTTATCATAAAATAATGCGTGATAAAAGTACAAAGTGTGCATGTTTTCGGGCTTTATTATAGATAGAAATGCGTCAATATAGAATAAAAAGTATATTAAATCGTTAAAAAGTAGATAAGGAATAAATTAGGGAATACACTTAATAATATAGTGAAAAAATTACATTTTGTATATGTATTAGAAAAAGTTTAAATTCTTACATCAAAGTTTGCATTTCTTACACTTTTCAATTTTAAAGTAAGAATGGGTGTATTATTATAATACAATCATTTGATGAGGATTTGATTTAAGGGAGTATTTTTTATAAAGGTTGTGCACCAGGGGAAAAGTGCACAACTTCTTTTATGTTTAGAACACTATAACCAAATATCTTACAACTTCTTATGAAATCTTAAAAATTATTTATTTATTAGAAAAATTAGTAGAATATGCCGACAACACAGCAATGATTTATCCATGTCTTTCAAACACAACTCGACTCGTATAGGTATTCATCGTACATACCATTCCAAAAGGAATTGTTCCCATCGGTTTTTCATGTCCCGATTGAATCCCCCATAAAACTGGTTTGTCATACCCCCTAAAAAAGTCCCTGATATAATCAAACATTGTATAACTAGGATCATTTGGATTATTACAATTTTTAAAGTTGCCAAGTAATACACCATTTACTTGTGAGAAAACATTTGCATTTTTTAAGTGATGAAAGAGTTTGTCACATCTTGGAATAGTCTCATCGATATCTTCTAAAAATAAAATAGTATTATTAAAATTAGGTTCATATATTGTTCCAATGCAAGGACTTATAAGAGATAGGCAGCCGCCGATGATTCTACCCTTCGCAATACCAGGAACTATGGTTTTATAGTAACAGCCTTCTGGATTGTGAAACACTTGAAATGGGGGCATCTGAAGCGTGCGTTCCATGCTTGACTGTGTGTAATAGTCAAAATCATCTACCATGTTAGAAGAAACCATAGGACCATGATAGGTAACAAGCTGACAAAGAGAGTAAAACGCTAAATGAAAAGTAGTGATATCGCTATATCCCATAAAAATCTTAGGATTCTGACGAATTAAAGAATAATTCAATAAGTCCATAATGCGTGTACTGCCATAACCGCCACGAAGGCAGAAAATAGCATTGATAGAATCGTCGGCAAACATATGATTGATGTCTTCGGCGCGAGTTTCATCACAGCCCGCAAGATACCCATGAATGTTTTGGGTTGCACTTTTACCAAGAACTGGCTGGTAACCAAGGGCAGAAACTGTATTAACGCATTGAAGCAATCGTTCTTTTCCTAGAGGGGAGCTTGGAGCGATTAGACCAACGGTATCACCAAATCGAAGAGGAGAAGGAAATAACATAAAGAACCATCCACATTTTTTTTATAGTTTATGTGAAGTGCTATTTTGTTAGAAGTGAATTTGTATTAATTATTCGACAAATTAAACTGGTTATGTTAGAATACAACAAAAACAGTTACAATATGCGTATCAGCTTATTGTAAACCGTATAAATATGGAATTCAAAACAGAAAAGAGGATTTTCATGGAAGCATATACAGGATTTGCGGAAGTTTATGATTTATTTATGGACAACATACCCTATGAAGAATGGTGCAAGTACCTAATAGGCTTATTAAAAGAATATGGTGTAGAAGATGGTCTTGTTGCCGACCTTGGATGCGGTACGGGAAATGTAACTGAGATTCTTGCACATTCTGT
>DBKX01000263.1:2287-21907 GCA_002297865.1 Lachnoclostridium sp. UBA739 | reverse complement strand
TGATAGGAATTGACAATGCAGAAGAGATGCTTTCTATCGCAATGGAAAAGAACGAAGACGATTCTGTTTTATATTTGCTACAGGATATGAGAGAATTTGAACTCTTCGGCACAATAAAAGCAGCAGTAAGCATTTGCGACAGCATGAACTACATTCTGGAAGAAGACGAATTAGTAGAAGTATTCCGGCTGGTAAATAATTATTTAGAGAAAGATGGCGTATTCATTTTTGATCTAAATACAAAATATAAGTATGAGAAAATATTAGGTGAGAATACCATTGCAGAAGCTCGTGAGGAAAGCAGTTTTATTTGGGAAAACTACTATTATGAAGAGGAAGAGATTAATGAATATCAGTTAACTCTTTTTATTAAAGATAAAGAAGAAGATGTGTACCACCGTTTCCAGGAGACACATTTACAGCGAGCTTATTCCATCGAGAAGATTAAAGAACTTCTTGAAAAGGCGGGTATGAAATTTGTAGCGGCATATGATGCATTTACAAAGGAATCGCCAAAAGAGGATAGTGAACGAGTATATATCATTGCAAAGGAACAATGGCAGGAAAATAAATTATACGTCTAGAAAGGTGAATAACAATGGGAGATTATATTGTAAGAGCAACAGCAGCAAATAATCAGATTCGTGCATTTGCAGCAACAACAAAAGAAATGGTAGAATTCGCGAGACAGGCACACAATACAAGTCCAATCGCAACAGCAGCATTAGGTCGTTTGTTAACAGGTGGTGCTATGATGGGTGCCATGCAAAAAGGAGATAAGGATTTATTAACTCTTCAAATTAAATGTAGTGGACCAATTCAAGGCTTAACTGTAACAGCCGATTCCCACGGAAATGTAAAAGGTTATGTAAACAATCCAGAAGTGATGCTTCCACCAAGCGAAAAAGGTAAATTGGATGTTGGTAAAGCACTAGATTTAGGTGTGTTAAGTGTTATTAAGGACATGGGATTAAAAGAGCCTTATGTGGGACAGACACATTTAGTATCTGGTGAAATCGCTGAGGATTTAACTAATTATTTTGCGGAAAGTGAGCAGGTTCCTTCTGCTGTGGCACTTGGTGTGTTAATGAATAAGGAGAACACTGTAAGACGTGCAGGTGGATTTATTATTCAGTTAATGCCATTTGCTGACGATGAAGTGATTGATAAGTTAGAAGCAAAGATTAACTCCATTACTTCTATTACAGCGTTACTTGACAAGGATATGACGCCGGAAATGATTCTGGAAGAAGTGCTTGGTGAGTTCGGTGTTGAGATTATGGAGAAGACGGAAACAAGATTCCACTGTAACTGCAGCAAAGAAAGAGTGGAAAAGGCGATTGTAAGTATTGGCAAGAAGGATATTCAGGAAATGATTGATGATGGTAAGCCAATTGAGGTGAATTGTCATTTCTGTAATGAGAATTATCATTTTTCTGTGGAAGAGCTTAAGGATATTATTAGGAGAAGCAGATAAGAGATATATTGTGAAATGCAACCTGTGTCACTGTTGGTGGGACAGGTTGTTTTTTAAAACGAAAAATCGATGTAAGTGTATTGAAAAGTAGAATATTTGGGCATATTACTAATATAATAGATACATATAAACGGAAAAACGATTGAATTGATTCTGAAATGTGTTAAAATGTTGTGGGAGGTACTAATATGCTGTTAAGTTATAGTGTGAAGAATTTTAAAAGTATTAAAGAAGAATGTACTTTTTCATTGATTCCAGGAAGAAAGATGAAGCGGTTTGAGAATAATGTAATTACATCTGAATCAGGAATACGTGGTTTAAAATCTGCTGTTATTGTAGGGGAAAATGGAGGAGGAAAAACAAATTTTATTCAAAGTCTTGATTTTTTGAAATTCCTGTTTAATTCTGCAGAAGAAATTAAAACGATGAGAAGTTTGCTTCATTATGATGATGCCAAGAAAAAATCAACACAAGAGTTTCGAGTATCGGTTTGTTTAGAAAGAATAATATACGATTATACGTTAATACTTGATGGTACTAGTATTAAAGAAGAACGGTTAGATGTAGGAATTAGTGAGAGTAAAAAAATGAATGTATTTTCTATTTACAGGTCTGATTTCAAGGATGTAGGGAAAAAGATAGAAATTAAATTTGAATGGGAAATGGATGCAAGACTTATTGATGAACAGAAAATAAAGTCTGATGCTGTGCAGAATTCAAATAGGTTATTTATTTTAAAACTTGAACTATTAGATGTTGAAGTAGTAAAACCATTTTGTGATTGGATGAGAAATAAACTTATTGTTCATTCACCGTCCAATATTTCTTATGCAAAATTCCTCGAAATCCAAAAGCAAGAAGAAGACTTGGAGATTTTACAGGATGAAAGATTTATAGAGATTTTTCAATTAGTTGATCCATCAATCATTAAGCTGAAAATAGACGAAGAAGAACCGTTCAAAGATTCAATTGTAATCCGAAGGTCTGAAAATGGAAAAGAATATCGAACTAGGATGTCAAAAGAATCCTCTGGAATAAGGGATTTTTTTGCATGGTCTATTGACATATGGAGAGTTATTTATGATGACTGTACGGTATTTGCAGATGAAATGGACAAAGTGTTAAATCCGTTATTATCTGAGCGAGTTGTAACATTGATTCATGGTTCAGAGCACAAGGGGCAGTTTGTCTTTTCAACACATAATGTGTTGCATATGAATACCATCAATTTTATGAAGCAGCAGTTATGGATTACCACAAGAAACAAGGAAGATATGTCAACCAATCTATATTCATTAGCAGAATACAAGGATTTCCGATATGATCGAACAAACATATATGAATTATATTTAAGTGGCTTGTTGGGAGGTACAATTGATGGCTAGAGAACCCCAGATAAAGATTAAAATACAACTGCTGGCAGAAGGGAATACTGAAGTGAATTATTTTAAAAGTCTTCGAATGAAGGAGAACCTTAAAATATCGTATAAGGAAGTAAATGTGAGAGGTGGAGGATATCTTAACTTTCTAAGACAGATCAAAAAGGAATCTGATCTAGGATATTTAGCAAAAGTTATTTTGTTGGATTATGACCTTGCAAGAGAAAATGGGGGCGAGAAGAAGAATTTCAAAACCCTGCTAGAATATTGTATAGAAAAAAACAGGCATGGAAGAATACCATATATCTTAATAGTAAATAATTATGATTTTGAATATTTTGCATGCCTGCATTCTTCAAAATACAATAATCAAGACACAAGTCAGTTTATTATTGATACCTATAAATATAAATCAATTGAAGATTATAAAGGAGATGAAGGAATATATGACAAACTAAATAGTAATGGTAACTCGTATCAGCATGCTATAAATATTTTGAATGAGCAGAAAAAGAAAACAGTGATTTCAAATGATTGTGAGCTAACTGAAAAACGTTCAATTCCTATAATTAAGAACAAACAAATAATATATGTCCCTGAAGCAGATACATATAAAAATAGTAACATATTAGATTTCTTAAATTTGATACTGTAACATGCAATAAAGGATATAGCTTTTAGTACAAAAGATAAAATTTCTTTCAATTCTTAATATTTCAGTAGATTTCTCTACAAGTATTCATATACCACAAAACATAGTCAAAATAACACATTGATATCTCATTCATTTCCGTGTAAAATTGTAATCACCTTATAAAAAGAAAAGCAGAAGGAAAGGGAGAAGAGGAATGAATTACGGTTATTTTGATGAAGCAAATAGAGAATATGTAATCACAAAACCTAATACACCAGCACCTTGGGCAAACTACTTAGGTTCTCCAGCATATGGTGCAATTATTTCCAATAATGCAGGTGGATATAGCTTTGAAAAGAGTGGGGCAAACGGAAGAATTTTACGTTATCGTTTTAACGCAGACGATAAGCCAGGAAGATATATTTATATTCGAGACGATGAAACAAAGGATTACTGGTCAGCATCTTGGCAGCCAGTAGGAAAAGATTTAGATACATATAAAAGTGAATGTCACCATGGTACAGCGTATACTAATATGCTTGCTTCTTACGCAGGAATTGATTCAGAAGCATTGTATTATGTGCCACTTGATAAAACATATGAAGTATGGAGATTAAAATTAACAAATACTACAGATAAAGAACGTAAAATTTCTGCTTTCAGTTATGCTGAATTTACCAATGAAAACAATTACAATCAGGATCAGGTAAACTTACAATATACGTTATTTATCACAAGAACTTATTTTAAAGGAAATAAGATTCTTCAAAGTATTAATGAAAACTGCAAGAATGGTATGAACGGAAGTGAAACAAAATATCGTTTTTTGGGACAGGCAGGAGAACCAGTTAAATCATATAATGGCGATAAGCAGGCATTTATCGGCAATTATCATTCCTATGGCAACCCTGTTGCAGTAGAAAATGGTGAATGTAACAACGTATTAAACTACAACTCCAATGGATGTGGAGCACTTCATTCTTCCATGACAATTAAACCAGGAGAAACAAAAACAATCGTTTATGTTCTTGGTATGAAAAATGAAGAAGAGGCAGATGCCATCTTAGCTAATTATGAAGATGTATCTCAAGTGGATAGAGAATTGGCTGAGTTAAAGAAACATTGGCATGCAAAATTAGATAACTTTAAAGTTACAACACCAGACAGTGCATTTAACAATATGATCAATACCTGGAATGCTTATCAGTGCTTTATGACATTTATCTGGTCAAGAGCAGCTTCCTTTACTTACTGTGGTGAAAGAAATGGTTACGGTTACCGTGATACTGTTCAGGATATCCAAGGTGTTATCCATTTGGACCCAGAAGCAGCCGGCAAACAGATTCGTTTCATGTTATCCGCACAGGTTGACAATGGTGGCGGACTTCCACTTGTAAAATTCGATCATAATCCAGGACATGAGGGAACACCAGATGATCCAGAGTATGTAAAAGAAACGGGACATCCAGCTTACCGTGCAGATGATGCATTATGGTTATTCCCAACAGTTTATAAATACATTAGTGAAACAGGTAATAAGGCATTCTTAGATGAAGTAATTCCTTTCTCTAACAAGGGTGAAGCCACAGTATACGAGCATTTAAAACGTGCAATTCAGTTCTCGGAAGAAAGATTGGGTGATCACAAGATGCCAGCAGGTCTTCATGCAGACTGGAATGACTGCTTAAGACTTGGTAAAAAAGGTGAGTCTACATTCGTAGCATTGCAGTTATACTACGCATTTACTGTATTAAAGGAATTTGCAGAAGAAAAGAATGATACAGAATATATTGATTATTTAGTAAAAACACAGAAAGAATTAGGCGATACCATTCAGAAAGAATGTTGGGAAGATGACCGTTACGTTCGTGGTATTAAAGAAGATGGACAGGTTATCGGTTCTAAGAAAGACCCAGAAGCAAGTATGTGGTTAAATCCTCAATCATGGGCTGTAATCAGTGGATTAGCAAGTAAAGATCAGGCTGAAAAGGCATTGGAATCCGTTCATCGTGAATTGAATACACCTTATGGTGCAAGAGTTATGGCTCCTTCCTATAAAGAACATGCATTTGACGGTGCGTTAGCATTATTATTCAATGGCTCTACAAAGGAAAACGGCGGTATTTTCTCACAGCCACAGGGATGGATTATCCTTGCAGAATCCTTAATGGGACATGGAAACCGTGCATTTGAATACTTCACAGAAAGTGCACCAGCATCTCAGAACGATAATGCAGACGTAAGATGTTTAGAGCCATACGTTCATGGTCAGTTTACAGAGTCAGTAGAAAGCCCATTTGAAGGACGTTCTCATGTACACTGGTTAACAGGTACAGCATCTACCGTTATGGTTGGCTGTGTAGAAGCGACTTGTGGTATGCGTCCAGATCCAAACGGATTACGTGTTGCACCATCTATTCCTTCTGTATGGAAAGAAATCAAGATAGAAAAAGTATTCCGTGGCAACAAATTAGATATTACCGTTAAGAATCCTAATGGAGCAGAAGGCGGTTATAAAGAATTCTATGTAAATGGCGTTAAGAAAGATGACAATTACGTATCGGCATCTGAATTAAAGGATGTGAATGAAATTACATTAGTGATGTAATTTATGCATCTTCATATTTCCTTACATGCTTTGTTGTGATATAATGAACGAGACAAAAAATGTAACGGAGGTATGAAGATGTTTTCTTTTGATGAAGTTAAGAATTTTGATCCAGATTTGGCTGCAGCCATCGAGAAAGAGATCGGAAGACAGAATAGTCACATTGAGTTAATTGCTTCTGAAAACTTTGTTAGTAAAGCAGTTATGGCTGCTATGGGAAGCCCTCTTACTAATAAATATGCAGAAGGATATCCAGGAAAAAGATACTATGGCGGATGTGAATTCGTAGATATCGCTGAAGACTTAGCAAGAGACAGAGCTATGAAATTATTTAACTGTACATATGCTAATGTACAGCCACACTCAGGCGCACAGGCTAATTTAGCAGTATTTTTTGCTTTGGTAAAACCAGGTGATACTGTTATGGGTATGAATCTGGATCACGGCGGACATTTAACACACGGAAGTCCAGTAAACATTTCAGGAAGCTATTTCAAAATCGTGCCTTACGGTGTAAATGATGAAGGATTTATTGATTATGATGAAGTAGAACGCATTGCAAAAGAGTGCAAGCCAAAATTAATCGTTGCTGGTGCAAGTGCTTATGCAAGAAAAATTGACTTCAAGAGATTCCGTGAAATCGCTGATGAAGTTGGAGCATTCTTAATGGTTGATATGGCACACATTGCTGGACTTGTTGCAGCAGGTCTTCATGAAAGTCCAATTCCATACGCTCACGTAACTACAACAACAACTCATAAAACACTTCGTGGACCTCGTGGCGGTATGATTTTATCCAGTAAAGAGTTTGCAGAAGAATACAAGTTAAATAAATCTGTATTCCCAGGTATCCAAGGTGGTCCTTTAATGCACGTAATTGCTGCAAAAGCTGTCTGCTTTAAAGAAGCATTAGATCCAAGCTTCAAAGTTTATGCGCAGAACATCATTGACAATGCACAGGCACTTGCGAATGGTCTTATAAGCAGAGGATTTGATATCGTATCTGGCGGAACAGACAATCATTTAATGCTTGTAAATCTTGTAAATAAAGGAATTACAGGTAAAGAAGCAGAAAAATTATTAGATGCTGCCAACATTACATGTAATAAGAACACAGTTCCTAATGACCCACAGTCACCATTTGTAACAAGTGGTATTCGTTTAGGAACAGCAGCTGTTACAACAAGAGGATTTAATACAGCTGATATGGACGTTGTTGCAGATGCAATTGCCATGTTAATTAATGATGTTGATGCGAATAAGGAGAAAGCAATGGCTATGGTTAAGGAATTGACAGACAAGCATCCATTGTATTAATTTATCAATAAAGAGATACCTTTCCTAAAATAGGAGGGTATCTTTTTTGTGATTGTAAAATATGCCAAAAAGTGTTAAAATACATGAAGCTTATTAACATCACAAATGACAGGCGGTATTCATATGAAACAAAGAATAACATCTTTCGACACATTTAGAGCGGTTGCAGCTTTTATAATCGTGTTCCTGCATTATCCGTTATTAAATCGATTTACGGATGAGGCACAAGTACTTGTGCGAATAGCCGTACCTTACTTTTTCATGGTATCTGGCTATTTTCATTACAGTACAAAAGAATTAAAATCAAAGAAGATTTTAAAAGAACTAAAGAAAATTATCGGTTTGACTATTATAGTCAATATCGTGTATTTAATCCTGCGTCTTTCTGTAAAGTCTTACTACTGTATACAAAATAGACAAGACCTGCATCGTCTATGGTCTAGAATTTTTTCGCAGCTTGCAAGACCTAGATACATATGGTTTAACTTTGGTTTGGCAGGACATTTATGGTACTTACGTGCAATGATTTTTGTTGTAATTGTATTTGCGATCATGAAGAAATTTAAATTAGAAAAATTCGTGAAGTATAGCATTCCACTAATTATCATTGCCGATTTATGTTTGTGCAAGTATTCAAAAGCTCTTTATGGATGGCATTATCCAAGAAGAATCTTAGAACCACTTGAGAAGTTTATTGGTGTAGGCTATTCCTATTTCTTTATGGGATATTTTTATCGTCAGTTTGAGCAGACAGAACGGTTTGAGAAAATGAAAAAAGCCATTACAAAATCCCCAGTGATTCCAGCCGTCATGGTGATAGCAGCGGCTGTTCTTAATGTTCTGGAAGCAAAATGGCTAGATAGCCACAAATGGAACGTACAGCCTTACAACTATATTGGGACTCTTTTGCTCATTGTTGTAATTTTTATGATACTGTCTTGTTATAAGACATTGGGGAGCAAAACAGGTATCCATATTATTGGTCAGAAATATTCCGAGTATATTTATTTTTATCATGTACTTTGTGGTAAGTTATTTGCTATTTTCTTAAAAGAGAAAGCAATTTATCCATACTATTTAAAAGTACGTCCTTTTGTTATTTACTTAACAGTTATGTTTGTAACTATGTTCTTTATGTGGTGCAAGCGTGTATTGAAAAAGGAAATGAAGTTACAGGAAATGTAGATAAGACTCCTTCTGTAGAAAAATTCTATGGAAGGAGTCTTTCGATTTTAATGTATCACTGTCTATACAATCTTACAAATATTTGTTATAATGGTCTCTATGAAAATAATTGACTAAAAAGAAAATAGGAGAAGTACAATGAAAAATTTTCAAATATTTAGTGATTCTTCTTGCGATTTACCGATAGAGCTTATTGAACAATATAACATTCGTGTGATTCCTTATTACATTACATTTGATAAAGAAACATACTATAAAGAGCACGAAGAAATTAGTAATGAAGAGTTTTATAAGAAACTGGCAACAAAGGTGTTTCCAAAAACCTCATTACCTTCTGTTCAGGACTATATGAATGCATTTAAAGAAGCGATTGAAGCAGGACAAGATGTTTTATGCTTCTGTCTGACATCCAAGTTCAGTGGCTCATATCAGTCAGCAGTAAATGCTAAGTCTATTCTGGAAGAAGATTACCCAAATGCAAAAATCGTAGTAGTGGATTCTATCCAGGCAACAGCAGGTCAAGGTTTAGTTGTTCTTCAAGCAGCCCGTATGAAAGAGGCTGGTTTCGAGATGGACGAGGTAGTTGATAAGATTGAATCGATTAAGAATACTGCAAGAATTATGTTTACGGTAGATTCACTTGAGTATTTACAAAAGGGTGGAAGAATTGGAAAAGTAACCTCTCTTGCAGGGACTATGTTGAATCTGAAACCAATGATTGTACTAAAAGAAGCTGAATTAATGCCTTATTCCAATGTACGAGGAAGAAAAAAAGCATTAGAGAAAACACTTGCAATGGTAGAAGAGTATTTTGAAGAAAATGACGAAAGTTATGATGATTACGATTTCTGTATGGCGAATGCGACTACTATGGAAGAAACAATGATGATGCAGGAAAAGGTTGAAGCACTCATTGGAAGAAAATTAGATTATCCTATTTTTCAAATCGGTGTAACCATCGGAACTTATACAGGTCCAGGGGCTTTAGGGGTCTGTTTTGTTAAAAAATTCGATAGATAAGTTCGTTTGGAGGAAAGATTTAATATGAATGCAAAGAAACAGGCATATGAAACCCTTGCGAACACGATTATTAAGAAATTTGAAACTCGTGGAATCGAAGGATACTATTGCCAAGATAAAGAGGAAGCGCTAAAAAAAGCGTTAAGTCTAATTGAAAAAGGAAGTTCCATTACTTGGGGTGGTTCTGAGACCATGAAAGAAATTGGAATATTTGAAGCAATTAGTAATGGAGACTATGTGCTTTATGATCGGGATAAAGCCAAGACACCTGAAGAAAAACGTGAATTTTACGGAAAAGCAGTAACTGCCGATTATTTTCTCATGAGTTCCAATGCAATAACGCATGATGGACAACTTGTAAACATTGATGGGAATGGCAATCGTGTTGCTTGTCTCATATGTGGACCTAAGAATGTAATAGTCGTTGCAGGTATGAATAAAGTGGTGAAGGACGTAGAAGAAGGAATTATCCGTGTTCAGAACGTAGCCGCTCCACCAAATGCTGTTCGTTTGAATCGAAACACAGGATGTCACCAATTTGGCAAATGCACCAATTGTCTCTCTGAGGACTGTATGTGTAGCCAGATTGTTGTAACACGCACGTCTAAAATCAAAAACCGTGTTAAAGTAATCTTAGTTGGAGAAGAACTAGGATACTAAGATATGTTATGAATAAGAAAAGCCTGCATATAATAGTTCTATATTGTATGCAGGTAATATGAAAGAAAATTCAAAATCAAATTTTCTCACTTCACTATTTGCTGTAGCACTGCCAACAATAGTTGGAGTTCTAGGCAGTCGTATCAGTGGTATGGGGGCAGGTTCCGTCATTCCCTATCCCAATAAACCACCATTGGTTCCATCAGGTCAGGTATTTCCTATTGTTTGTGATTATATTAACTAATATTGTTTTTAGAAGAATACATAGGTTTGCAGGCTATTTACTAGTGCTGTACTTAATATGGGTGGCATTTTCATTATATCTAAATTTAGGATTTTGCATTTTAAATTAAGTCTGATATAATGAAACTACTCAATTTTAGAAGAAGGAAGTTGAACGTTAATTCATGTCGAAAAAATTAATCATAGCAGAGAAACCCTCTGTTGCAAAGAACATAGCAGACGCAGTAGGTGCGAAGAGACGTGCAAATGGCTATATAGAAGGCGATGATTATGTCATTACCTGGGCATTTGGTCATTTGCTACAGCTTTATGATGCCAAGGATTATGACCCGGCAATGAAAAGCTGGAAGTTGGAAAATTTTCCATTCATTCCGGGTGAATATAAATATAAAATTAAGTCAGATGGCAAGGATAAGTCAAAACCTGATGTTGGTGCAAAGAATCAGATTGCGTTAATAAAGAATCTGATTGCAAGAGATGATGTAGAAGGGGTTATTTCCGCAACTGACGATGACCGTGAAGGTCAGGTTATCTCCGACGAAATACTTATGTATCTGGACGTTAAGAAGAAAACAGAACGTTTGCTTTTAAATGAGTGGACAGCAGATGAAGTCAAGAAAGGTCTTAATAATCTTCGCCTGAATAGTGAGATGCAGTCTTTGCAGGATGCTGGAATTGGCAGACAGCTTGCGGACTGGCTAATAGGGATTAATTTGACCAGCGTGGCAACGGTAAAATACCGTAATGACCATAATATCAAGGTGCTAAACGTGGGACGAGTTCTTTTGCCTACTTTAAAAATTATATACGACCGGGATAAAGAGATTGAAAAGTTTAAGTCTTCAAAATACTATAAATTATTAGTTCAGTTTGAGACAGCTGAAAATGTAGTATTTGAAGGCTTATACTATGAGAAGGAAAGTGAAAAATTTGATGAGAAGGCTTATTTGGATGGACTTTGCGAAAAAGTCATTGGAAAGCAGGCTGTCATTGTTTCTAAGAAAGTGGAGAAGAAAAAGGACTATCCTCCATTTTTATTCAATCTTTCTAATTTGCAAGGATTTGTAACCAGCAAATTTAAGGGCTGGACATCGGATAAGGTGCTTAAGGTGGCACAGTCCTTGTACGAGAAGAAGTTTATTACTTATCCAAGAACGGCAAGTATTGCGTTGGACGAAAGTATTATAGATAAAACAAGAAAAGCGTTAGAGACACATCGAAATCTTTCTCCATTTGTGGAAGAAATCAAGTTCCATACCTCTAAGCGTGTATTTGACAGTAAGAAGGTAGAAAGCCACTCGGCCATTATACCTACTTATGTGATTCCTAAGTCTTTATCACCAGATGAGAAGATAGTATATGAGGCAATTCGTAACCGTTTCTTAGCGCAGTTTATGCCAGTAGCAGAATCAGAAGAAACGACGTTGGAGATTAAGGTGCAGGATGATGAAATTCCAGGAATTTTTATCACCAAGGGAAAGGTCCTTTTAGTGGAAGGCTGGAAAAAGGTTGAGAAAGTCGAGACTAAGGAAAATATTCTGCCAAAGGTTGAGGAGAAGCAAGAGTTAAATGTGAAAGGGGCCAATGTATCAGAAGTGGTTCGTAAACCTCCAAAAGCCCATACAGAGAAAACTCTTCTTCGAGTCATGGAGACTTGTGGAAAGAATTTCGAGGGAGAAGACTCAGAAGAAATGATGATGTCTATTCTGAGTGGTTTTAGTATTGGTACGCCAGCTACCAGAGCGGAAACCATTAAGAAACTAAAGGATGTTGGATATATTAAGACAAAGGGTAAGAGTCTGGTATGTACAGAACTTGGCCGCATGATGGTGGAAACATTTCCATTAAAGGAACTAATCGACTTAGAGTAAACTGGACGTTTGGAAAAGACCCTTTCGGATATCGAGAAAAAGAAATATACCAAGGCAGACTTTATGGAGCTAATTACCGACTTTGTAAGAAAATCTGTGGACGACATCAAAAATGATGCAAAGTTTGGTGCGAAGAGTACTGCGCCAGAAGGTGCTAATGTGGTTGGTATCTGCCCTGAGTGTGGTAGTCCGGTAGTGGAGACAAAGAAAGCATTTGGCTGCAGCAACTGGAGAAATGGCTGCAAATATACCATTTGGAAAGACGATAGATACATTCAGTCTTTTGGAAAGAAAGTGTCGGAGCAGATGGTGAAGATACTGTTAGAAGGCGGAAGGGTTGGATTCCATGGATGTGTGAGTAAAAATGGGAATAAGTTCTCGGCGTATTTTTATTATAAGAAGGATGAGAAGACGGGGAGATATAATTGGAGTATGGAGTTTATTGATACGGGGAGATGATATAGTATTGGAAAAGCAACAAATGCTTTTGAATTATTCATTAAAACTGGAAAATTTATCGACTGGATTGAAGTCTATGTTAATCATTACGAGAATGAATAATAAAATCGAATGGGAAATTTGTTGATGAAAAATCATTGCCAATTGGGTTTGGTAATGATTTTTTTGGCGTAAATATTGTTAAAATACACAAAATAAAATGAAAATACAATGCAAAAATGTTACAATTAACAGTTTAGAACACAAGGATTCAACATGTATCAAAAAAAATTAACATATCGTATAGTTAAAAAGTCCTGTATAATATAAATATAGACAATAACAATGTACATAAAACAAGTAATTTAGTAGCAATCAGATTGAGGAGAAAGGAAAGGTGTTATATGAGTCGGTTATGTAGAAAATCGAAAAAAGCACGTACACTTGCATTATTAATGGGGATAACAATAGCAAGTGCATCTATTTCATTTTCAGGGTTTACTTTACAATCAAATGGTAACGTTTCCACGAAGGAAACAACCATATCAGCAGCAACACAAGATTATGGACTAGTAGATAATGTACAGGATGGCGTTATCCTCCATTGCTGGAACTGGTCTTATAATAATATCAAAGCAAACATGAAGTTAATCGCAGAATCCGGTTATTCTGCAATTCAGACTTCACCAGTAACCCAACCAAAGGATTACGCTTACGAAGGTGTAACAGAATTAAATGTAGGTATTCCAGATGGCTGTGGGGCAAGTGAAGGACAATGGTGGAAACTCTATCAGCCAGTATCTATGAATATTTGTGATAATGGACAATCCTTCCTTGGAACAAAATCAGAATTTAAAGCAATGTGTGACGAAGCTGAAAAATATGGTGTTAAGGTTATCGTTGATATTGTTGCAAATCACATGGCGAATATTACAGGCTGGAAAAACAAGCTATCGGATGTATCCCAACAAGTTGGAACTTATTGTAACCCAGACATGTTAACAGATCCTACCTATTGGCATATCAATGATATCCAGTGCTGGTTCAGTGATGGTCGTAAAGACATCACACAGGGAACTATTGGAATGCCAGATTTAAATACAGCGGACAAACGAGTTCAAAATATGGTATTAGGTTTATTAAAAGAATGTGTTGACTGTGGCGCAGATGGATTCCGTTTCGATGCAGCAAAACATATTGAAACACCAGCAGACGGTGATTTTGGCAGTGACTTCTGGCCAACCGTAATTAACGGAATTCGTAACTATGCAGATCATGATTTATTCATTTATGGTGAAATTTTAAATACAGTAGGCGATAATTTCGATATCGGTAACTACACAAAATACATGTCAGTAACAGATAATGGAACAGGCGATCAGATATTAAGCACATTCCGTTATAAAAACGCAGGAAGTGCTGCATCAGGAAATGCTCGTTACGAAGCAAAGAAAACAGTTCTTTGGGCTGAATCGCATGATACCTATATGGGTGGACCATCTTACCTTGCAACAGACAAAATGGTTAAAGGAACATGGTCTGTAGTTGCAGCAAAGAAAGATTCTACTGCATTATATTTTGCAAGACCTTATTACTCTGATCAGATTTTAAAAGATGAATTTGGTGATAAATATCCAAAATCACAAGTAACACCAACTAATATGGGTGACGTAGGAACCATGACATGGTCTGACCCAGACGTAGCAGCAGTAAACAGATTCCACAACTACTTCGTAGGACAGGAACAATGTGTATCCAGCAGTGGAAATGTAGTTTACACAGAAAGAGGTAACTCAGGTGTTATTATTGCGAACATGGACGGAGCTGGTTATGTTGATATTCAAGCAAACCGCATGAAAGATGGTTATTACACAGATCAGGTATCTGGTGAAACATTTACTGTATCGGGTGGAAGAATCAGAGGAAATATAAAAGATAAAGATGGAATTGCAGTTGTATACAATTCTATTCAACCCCCAATTAGACCAAGTGTAGCACCATCACCAACACCAAGTACACAGCCTTCAACAAGCCCAAGTGTAGCACCTTCTGCAACACCAATCACAGGCAATGTCATTTATGTGAAAAATGAAGCTGGCTGGTCAAATGTAAACTGCTATATGTGGAATAATGGCAATGACACAAATGGATCATGGCCTGGTACAAAGATGACTTATGTAGGTGACAATGTATGGGCTTACAAGATGCCAGCAAACTATCAAAATGTAATCTTTAACAATGGCAGTGGCGCACAGACAGGTGATATGACATCACCAGGAAGTGGATACATATTTAACAATAAGACCAATTCATGGTCTAAATATAGCACAGGCAGTGAAACACCATCGGAAAGCTACAAGGTATATTGTAAGAATACAAGTAACTGGTCTCAGGTTTACTGTTACATGTGGAACAGCAGCAATGATACAATCGGTTCTTGGCCTGGAGTTGCCATGACATATGAAGGAGACAACGTATGGTCAGTAGAAGTATCAAAAGATTACGCAAATGTCATTTTCAGTAATGGAAGCGGTTCTCAGACAGCAGATTTAATCTATCCTGGAAAAGGCAATATTTATAATACAGGAACAAATACATGGCTCCCTTTTTAAAAAATTAAATATATGTAATCTAGTAAGAAGAGGCTGCTGTACTAAGTAAAATTGGTATGGCAGCTTTTTCGCGTTATAGGTAATTGCGTAAATGAAGTAATTGTTGTAAAATCATATATAAAAGAAAAAATATTGGAAGTGTTGGGAGGAAACAAAATGAGCATTGCAGATATGACAATTGACAGTCTATATGATTTAGAGCAGACTATAGCAGCAGATCTGTTCAAAAATCAGGCATATCCTTGGAAGGTACTGCCTTTAATTAAAGACTATATTATGGCATTAGGAAGCCAGTTATCTTTTGACGAGTATGATTTAGTGAATGGTAATGTTTGGGTTGCAAAAAGTGCAAAAGTTGCACCAACTGCTTATATTAATGGACCGGCGATTATCTGTAAAGAAGCGGAAATCCGTCATTGTGCATTTATTCGTGGAAATGCAATCGTTGGAGAACATTGTGTAGTAGGAAATTCTACTGAGTTAAAAAATGTAATTCTATTTAACTACGTGCAGGTTCCGCATTATAATTATGTGGGGGATTCCATTCTAGGTTACCGTTCCCATATGGGAGCAGGCTCTATTACTTCTAATGTTAAGTCAGATAAGACACTGGTTTCTATTAAGTGTGATGGAAAAGCAACACAGACAGGACTTAAGAAAGTAGGAGCATTTTTAGGTGATTACGTGGAAGTAGGATGCAATAGTGTGCTAAATCCAGGTACTGTAATAGGGCGTAACAGTAACGTGTATCCATTATCTAGTGTGCGTGGATGTGTTCCAGCAAATAGTATTTATAAAAAGGCTGGAGAAGTAGCAGGTAAGAAATAGGAAGCAGTATGAGTAATGGATGTTATAGTCTCGTCAACACCCATATATAATACAAGCCAGTTTGAATGGAAGAAACCCATAGAAACTGGCTTTTTTTTGATCTACAAAAACAAATTTTTACAGCACCTTTTTAAATAAAGGAATATATTGATAAAAGTTAAAAAAATAAAGTCAAAAAAACTAAAAAAGTGTTTAATTTTTAGACAAATAGTGATATAATCAGTTTACAAAAAGAAAAAAGGGGTTTTGTATGAAAGTATCAAAATACAATTTTTTTTATAAAGGTGATTCCGATAACGAATGGGTTCTTTTTAATTCAAGGACTGGTGCATTGAGTCAAATTGAACAGGAATATTATGACGCTTTGCAGAATTTGGAAAAAAGGGGGATTCCTATTCAAGACGAAGAACAGTGTAAACAACTAAAAGTAAATGGTTATATTTTAGATGATGATGTTGATGAGTTAGCATTAGTACGTTATGCATTTAATAAAGATAAATATGATAGTACTAGTCTTTCTTTGACAATTGCACCTACTATGCAATGCAATTTCGGCTGTGTATATTGCTTTGAAAAGAATAGCGACCATGGTTCACGAATGAATGTAGAGGTATCAGAAAAAATCATAGATTTTATTCAGAGAAAGGCTTCTACTACGTCTAGCTTACATATTACTTGGTTTGGTGGAGAACCGTTACTTCATGTGGACATCATTTATTCTCTGTCACAAAAGATAAATGAAATTTGTGAAGAAAATAAAATATCATATAGTGCTAATGTTGTGACCAATGGATATTTTCTAACAAAAGAAGTGGCACAGAAATTAGTAGAATCCAAAGTGGATTATGTACAGATAACTTTGGATGGTCCACAAGATATTCATGATACGAGACGACCATTGCTTGGGGGGCAGGGAACATATAAAGCTATAATGGAAAATGTTATTGCATGTGCTGACATTATTCCAATAGTAGTTCGAATCAATGTAGATGTACAAAATTATAAACGAATCAATGAAATAATAGATGTTTTTAAAGAAAACAATGTTTACGATAAGGTTCATCCATATTTGGGACATGTTGAAGATGCAAATGACAGTTATGAGACTTCAAAGTGCTTGTCGCTTGAGAGGTATTCCAGGTTTAACTTAGATTTTATGCTTCAGAATAAACAGGATATTACAGCGGATTATCCAAAGCCAATGGGAGCATATTGTGGCGCAAATATGACAAATGCTTATGTAATTGATGCAGATGGATACATATATAAATGTTGGAATGATATCGGTATAAAGGAAAATAGAGTAGGATCTCTAACAGACAAAAATTTCGAAGGAAATGTTGCATTACTTAATCAATATATGTTATATGATCCAACATTAGATAATAGATGTATTGAATGTAAATATCTTCCAATTTGTATGGGAGGCTGCCCAAGTAGAAGATTAGAGAATGTGGAGTCATGTGTAGAACAAAAATACACATTAGATCAATATTTGCCAGAGTGTTTAAGGGTAATTTTATCGAAAAAAAGTGCCAATGGGGAAGAAAAGAGTGACATTACAGAATAGGCACTTTTATATAAATCAAACTAAGGAGGACTTAGTATGTTAGTAGCAGTAGCAGCACAAAATACAACACTTCAACAATTTGAACAGATAAAAGAAGTTGAGCAAGTAGAGTGTCCAAGAAATGGATGTACATATACTCATTGCACAGTAAGAATCAAATAGTTAAATAATACCTTATACAGTAGATGAAAGGAGGAAGGACTATGTTAGTAGCAGTAGCAGCAACAAACAGTACTCTTACACAGATGGAACAGGTATCTGCAGCAGAAGTTTGCAAAAGACTTGGATGTACATATGATTCATGTGGTATTTATAAAGGATAAATGTTCTTTGTAAAATGCAGATATTGAAAGCTTGTATTATTTGTTTATAAGGTATATAATTTAAGCAAATTAATAGCTTATTATGTAATAGAAAGAGTGAGTTCTATTCAGTAAATGATATGGAATTCACTCTTTGCTATATAAAAATTGAAAAGCAAAATATGAGGATTTGTAAAATGAAAATATTCACATATGTTGGAAAATACGTAAAGAGATATAAGAAGGTCTTTGGTTTATTTCTTGTATCTAGTGTGGTACTGTGGCTTTCTTCTACATTAACACCTTATATATCGGGATTGTACTTGGATTATTTGTTATCAAAACAGTCAATGAAATATGTATATGGTTTCACTGGGTTGTTTCTAGGCGTAAACTTAATTACAATATTTTCAAGGTACATAATGTCGCTTTATGTGACGAAGTTGAATAATAATATAACATTTGAAATGAACTATGACATTTTTGAACGTTTTCGATATTTTAAAATACTTGAGTTGGAAAAGAAAAATACGGCGTATATTATGGATCGAATTAATCAGGATCTTAGTGTATTGGTGGTATTTTTTTCTGATAAAATAGTAAATATAGCTACGAGCTTTTTTACAATAGTGGTCAGCTTTGTAATTCTATATAGAATTGATAAGTACATTTTGTTGTTTCAAATTATGGTAATTCCTATATACGTTTTGCTGTATCGTCTTTTTAGAAAAAAACTTTATGATGCCAATTATGAACTGGCTGAGAATACAAGTACGTATTTTGCAAAACGAACAGAGCAAATAAGTTTTATGTCATTTATTAAAACAAATGTATTATTCCCAGAAATGAATCATGAATTGCGTCATTCTTTTGATAAAATATATGGTAGCATAATGCAACAGGTAAAAGTAAATTACTTATTTAATAATATGAATTCTATTCTGCTTGCATTCAGTTATGTTGTGATTATTTTCTGGGGTGGAGTAAAGGTTATAAATGGACAGCTTTCGATTGGTAATTATACAATAATCAACACATACTTCAATTTGGTTATGGATTCGATCAATTATTTTATGGCATTGGCAAATGATTATCAAAGAGCAGTTGTGTCCCATGACCGAATTGAAGAATTCATGGGGTATGACAAAGAGCCAAACGGTGAGGTTAAGTTAGATCAAGTAAATAGTATTACATTAAAGAATCTATCAGTATCTTATGATGGAAAAAGACAATTATTCAAAGATTTCAATTTGGAATTAAAAAAAGGTTCTGTCTATTGTATAAAAGGTGGAAATGGTGCAGGGAAAAGTACGTTAATCAATATTATACTAGGAATGTATCATGACATATATAAAGGTGAGGTTTTGTACAATGACAAAAGCATTAGTGAACTAGATATGTACAGTATAAGAAGAAATTCAATTTCGGTAGTAGAACAAGAACCGGAATTACTTAATATGTCAATTTTGGATTACG
>DBKX01000263.1:0-2238 GCA_002297865.1 Lachnoclostridium sp. UBA739 | reverse complement strand
ACTAAAAGAGCAGGCAATTAAGTTTGCAAAGAGTCTAAAACTTTATGATACCATTCAGAAGTTACCAAATCAGCTTGAATCAACTATTGAAGAAGGTGCATCTAATTTCTCAGGGGGAGAGAAACAGAAGCTTGCAATTATTCGTGCCTTGCTTAAGGAAGCGGATGTTCTTATATTTGATGAGCCTACATCAGCATTAGATATAGAAAGCATTGAGGTGTTTAGCCAGTTGATTCAGACAATAAAAAAAGGAAAAATTATAATGATGATTACACATGATAAGAGAATTTTTGATATAAGTGATTATGATGTGGAATTTTAAAAGCGATAAAACGAAAAGATAAGCAGTTTAAGTACCTGGCAGGAAAAGCATTATTTAAATGTTTTCATGCCAGGTATTTGAGGTTTGCACATTTCTATTCTTCTTCATTAAAATATTCCTTGTATACAGAATTTTTTCAAAAAAAGTATAGACTAATTTGTCATTTTATGAGAAAATAATATCCGAGTGTGCAGTCACATCTTTTTCCGTATATGGAAGCTATAGACATTCACACAAATTTGCGTCATCAAGGCGCAGAATATAAATGAGCAATATACAATGAACATATTGCGTAAAAACGTAATATTGAAAGGAGTCTCAACATGATTTATACACACGAAGTAGAAAATATGTGCCCAATTGCACAAGGGGTTAACCATGGCGCTGCTCCAATCCCAGAAGAAGCAAAATGGGTAAAAGCAAAAGAGATTAAAGACATTAACGGTTTCACACACGGTATCGGCTGGTGTGCACCACAACAGGGAACTTGTAAATTATCTCTTAACGTTAAAGACGGTGTTATTCAAGAAGCATTAGTTGAAACAATCGGATGTTCAGGTATGACACACTCAGCTGCTATGGCATCTGAAATCTTACCAGGAAGAACTATCTTAGAAGCATTAAACACAGACTTAGTTTGTGATGCTATCAATACAGCTATGAGAGAATTATTCTTACAGATCGTTTACGGACGTACACAGTCCGCATTCTCTGAAGGTGGTCTTGCAATCGGTGCTGGTCTTGAAGATTTAGGTAAAGGTCTTAGATCTCAGGTTGGTACAATGTACGGTACATTAAAGAAAGGTCCTCGTTATCTTGAAATGACAGACGGTTATGTAACTGGCATTGCTTTAAATGAAGATGATGAAATCATTGGATACAAATTCGTTAACTTTGGTAAAATGATGGACTTCATTAAAGCAGGTGATGATGCTAACACAGCATTTGAAAAAGCTCAAGGTCAATACGGCCGTGTTGCTGACGCAGTTAAGATCGTTGACCCAAGAAAAGAATAATAAGACGTTTTTAGAAAGCTATTCTTAGAACGTTGTTCTTGAAAACAATTAAGGAGGATTTTATAAAATGGCTTTATTTGAATCATATGAAAGAAGAATAGATCAAATCAACGCTGTATTAAACAGCTACGGCATTTCTTCTATTGAAGAAGCTGAAAAAATTACAAAAGATGCTGGCTTAGACGTTTACAACATGGTAAAAGGTATCCAGCCAATCTGTTTCGAAAATGCATGTTGGGCTTACACAGTAGGTGCTGCTATCGCAATCAAAAAAGGTGCTAAAAGAGCTGCTGACGCTGCTGCTGCAATCGGTGAAGGTCTTCAGGCTTTCTGTATCCCAGGTTCCGTTGCTGACCAGAGAAAAGTTGGTTTAGGACATGGTAACTTAGGAAAAATGCTTCTTGAAGAAGAAACAGACTGTTTCGCATTCTTAGCAGGTCACGAATCTTTCGCTGCTGCTGAAGGTGCAATCGGTATCGCTGAAAAAGCGAACAAAGTTCGTAAAAAACCTTTACGTGTTATCTTAAATGGTCTTGGAAAAGATGCTGCTCAGATTATCGCACGTATCAATGGTTTCACATATGTTGAAACTGAAATGGATTACTACACAGGAGAAGTTAAAGAAGTTTTCCGTAAAGCTTACTCTGACGGTCTTCGTGCAAAAGTTAACTGCTACGGTGCTAACGATGTAACAGAAGGTGTTGCTATCATGCACAAAGAAAAAGTTGACGTTTCCATTACAGGTAACTCCACAAACCCAACTCGTTTCCAACATCCAGTTGCTGGAACATACAAAAAAGAATGTTTAGAGCAAGGTAAAAAATACTTCTCCGTAGCTTCTGGTGGTGGTACAGGACGTACACTTCACCCAGATAACATGGCTGCTGGTCCTGCTTCTTA
>DBKX01000345.1:862-9524 GCA_002297865.1 Lachnoclostridium sp. UBA739 | reverse complement strand
CCCAACACTTGACATAGAGCCGGTTTTACATGCTAGATTTGATTCAATTATCTGCCACAGCAGAATTTATACTTTTTACCACTGCCGCATGGACATGGTTCGTTACGTCCTACTTTCTTTTCTTTTACAACTGTACCGGATTTTTTCTGTTCACGATAAAGTTCTTTTCTTCTTTCTTCTGTTAATAAAGCATCCCATTGTGGTAATGTGTATAACCACTCTGCTTTGGCGTCTACCATGTTTTTATATAATAATTCTTTATCATAACCTAAGTTAACAACGGTATCCTTGTCCATCTCATCGATTGGGTTTGGATTTACTAAGCTGTCGTTGATTCCATCTAAGAAACCTACCATTAGGCTTAATTTCATATCATATTTTTTCGCTAATTCTTCTACTGTTCCAGTTACTACGTTTTCTGGATCTGCAAGAATCTGCTCATATACGGCTTTCTCTACATTAAAATAGTTTGCCCAGAAGAGCTGTCCTTCCCTTTTGTTCGTATCAAGACTGTAGGCATATTCACGCCACTCTGTTAATAAACTCATTTAAAATACCACCTTTAATATAATTTACGTTTAAAACCCAAGATACAGTATATCATATCTGCAATTTAACTTTCAACAAAAGATAAAATTTTTTTCATCTTTTTGTATAATATCTTTTTTCGCGGTAATAATAGTAATATCAGATACATCACCGAGCGAAATGATATATCTGATAAACAAAACGCAAAGCTTTCCATTTGGATCCCCCTCCAAAATGAAAGCATTCTACTAAAGAAAAGTTAAATACTTATCCTCCCCTTTTATGCCTGGTGTAGCTCCCTACTACACCAGGTTCTTTTTTTGTAACATCTCCCTATTTCATTTTTTCTTTCAGAATTTTAGACTTCACTAGTTTCGACACTGCCTGAATACAAGGTCCAGCTGTTAATGCAGTTACAATTGTAATTACGCCTAATTTTCCGCCAAGAACCGTTCCTAACACAATCATTGTTAAGTCGAAACAGATTTTCGCCTTTTGGTATTCCCACTTCAATGTATCCGCCAGTACCATCACGACACCTGTAAATGGATCCAGTCCAATATCCATTGCAATATAAATTCCGACGCCAATGTAAACAAATGAGCATCCAATTACGGCTGCAAGCAGGCGTGATGCAAACACTTCCTGTACAAAACATGCCTCATAAATCTTCGTTCCTATACTTACAAAAAATCCATACGGTATGATATACACAAATGTTCCTATGTTAATATATTTACGTCCCACAAATAAAAGAAAAATAATTAGCCCATAATTCACAAAATTTGAAACAAACCCTAACTTTTCTGGACTAAGATTCGCAACACTACGTATACCATCATATATAATGCCAACTGGATCATTTCCAAATAAAGTTCCTGCGTTGAACGCAACTCCAAAACTTACTAACATAATGCCAAATAATGCCCATAGAATTTTGCTTATCTTATTTTTTGTCATTCTAAATTCCTTTCTTTTATTGAAATTACTTAAATTATCATAATATGTTTTGCGATAAAAGTAAACATAAATAGTCAAATTTCTCATACGAAGTTTTTCCACCAACAACACTCTCCTTTTGCAAACATTGCACATTGCAAAGCGTCTCCTAATTCGATATAATAATTTCGATATACATGATGGAGGAAAACTACTATGAAAAAAAGAATCTTTAGTTTGGTATTAGTTTTTATGCTATTGGGACTTTATATAGCTACGTTTGTAATCGCATGCTTTACAGATAAAAACTCTGGCGGATTATTTATGGCGAGTTTATTTGCAACTGTAATGTTCCCAATTATCTTATACGGATACCAGCTTGTAATGAAAGGTCGTGGGAACCATTTTGATGATGAGTTTGAAGATAAATAAATCTTTCGCGAAGGAGGAAAGCAATGGATTTATTTGAATATATGCGAAGCAAGAATCAGGAGACGGAATCCCCTTTGGCTTCCAGACTTCGTCCTGCTACTTTAGATGAAATCGTTGGTCAAGAACATATTCTTGGCAAAGATAAATTACTATATCGTGCAATTAAGGCAGACAAGCTTAGTTCCGTTATCTTTTACGGACCACCTGGAACCGGTAAAACGACACTTGCCAAAGTAATTGCACATACGACTAGTGCTTTATTTACACAAATCAATGCAACAACCAGCGGTAAAAAAGATATGGAACAAATTATTAGCGAAGCGAAAAATAACAATGGAATGTACGGAAAGAAAACCATATTATTCGTAGACGAGATTCATCGCTTTAATAAAAGCCAGCAAGATTATCTTCTTCCATTTGTAGAAGACGGTACAGTTATTCTAATTGGAGCTACAACCGAAAATCCATATTTTGAAGTGAACTCTGCTCTTATCTCACGGTCAGTTGTATTTGAACTTCATCCTTTAAGCCAGGATAATATTAAGACTTTAATTCATAGGGCTGTTACAGATGTGGAAAAGGGACTTGGTTCTTATCACGCGGAAATTGACAACGATGCATTGGAATTCTTGTCTGGTATCTCCAATGGAGATGCACGTTCTGCTCTGAACGCCATTGAACTTGGTGTACTAACAACGCCAAGAAGTGAAGATGATAAAATTCACATTACATTAGAAGTTGCACAAGAATGTATTCAGAAACGTGTTGTGCGTTATGACAAATATGGGGATAATCACTATGATACTGTTTCTGCATTCATTAAAAGTATGCGTGGTTCTGACCCGGATGCTGCTGTTTATTACTTAGCAAAAATGCTTTACGCTGGTGAGGATATTACCTTTATCGCAAGACGAATTATGATTTGCGCTTCTGAGGATGTATCCAATGCAGATCCCAATGCAATTGTTGTTGCCACTTCCTGTGCTCAGGCTGTGGAACGTCTTGGAATGCCAGAAGCAAGAATTGTATTAGCGCAAGCTGCTGCTTATGTAGCATGCGCGCCAAAGAGTAATTCCTCTTGCCTAGCAATTGACCAGGCGCTAGATGTGGTAAAACACGAAAAGCATGCTACAATTCCTTCTTACTTAAAAGATGCACACTACCCTGGTGCGGTCAAATTAGGACATGGAATAGGTTATAAGTATGCCCACGATTATGAAAATCATTATGTGGAACAGCAGTATTTGCCAGATGAACACAAGGATAAGGTATTTTACCATCTCTCTGATAATGGCTATGAATCAACTATAAAGGAACATTTTAAAAAAATAAAAAAACAATAGGAGGATATGATTTTATGAGTATTCCAAAAGATCCTGTTATGAGATTAAGTTATGTTAATACCCAGTTACGTGACAATTACTCATCTTTAGATGATTTTTGCAAAAGCTTGAATGCAGATAAAACAGATATTGTTGAATCTTTAAAACGTATTAATTATGTGTATGATGAGAAACAAAACCAGTTTGTATAAGCAAAAAGCTGCCATCTGGCAGCCTTTTGTTTATAATATAATAACTTCTTTATCATGTATTCCATAATAAACCGTATCTTCTATCTCTATTTTAGCTTTTCCTGAAGTAGCTTCTGTTACTTTCTTGTCCATCTCATCTAACTTATCTTCTGGAACTAGTAATTTTACGACTACTTTATCTGTATATTCTGTATCAAGCGTATGAAGTTCCATAGTTGCCGCTATATATTGTAATTTTCCAATACCATTATAATCTGTGGATATGGAAACTTGTTTTCCGCAGCATTTTTCAAAAACAACACTATTCTCTAATCCAACTTGTGTACTTTTCGAGTATGCTCGCACTAACCCTCCAGTACCTAGCAATGTACCACCAAAATATCTGGTTACAACAACTGCTGCATTACTCAACTTATTGCCTAAGAGCACATCAAGCATTGGTCTTCCCGCTGTTCCTGACGGTTCACCATCATCACTGCATCTTTGTATCTGTTGTCTCTCGCCAATCACATATGCAAAACAGTTATGAGTTGCATCCCAATACTGCTTCCGCATTTTTTCAATAAATACAATTGCCTCATCTTCTGTATTCACTGCTAATACAGTACAAATGAATCTGGACTTTTTTTCAACAATTTCACCTTGTCCACCTCGGTAAACGATATTAACCTGTTCTTTCATGTCACGACTCCTTTATAGTAAAGCCATGGTAACATGCTGTGAACATGTTCACGACTCTTTTCTTTCTTGAAGCCATTATAACATGCCTGGAACAATTTAGCTACATAGTTTCTCCGTTACATAATCATCCACTATTTCTACCATGGAAATAGGCGTTACGGCATTCTCCAGTAATAAGTTTACCAGATTCGTAATTACTTCCTTAGAACTAGTAATTCCCATTATAGATTCTGTCTCCTCATGTCCTTCTTCTACTTTACATATTTTCGCTCCATATGTAGCCAATTGACTTGTTTCATGAAAATCTTCTAACACATAATATTCTAATACCATCTCCCTCTCTGGTACTATTGAAACAATACGTTTACCTATTAGTTTACACTCAGTCATTGGGGTTCCCTCATACTTTCATTATATTCCCGCTCATGCTTAAAGTGGTAGGTCTTGCCTATCCTTAAGGTGATAGGGTTTGCTTCTATATAATAACAACAAAATTGTCGATTAGGCAACCAAAATCGCACGCAATATATTTCATTTTCTGACACATATAGTTAATATTCCTATTTATTTTCTATTTATCTCTTTCAATTGTTTAGAATACTATACATTTATAAGAATTTTTAATAGTTAACCCCTTCTTATAATTCATCTTAATAAAATGTCAATAGAAAAACTTTATTTACTAACACAGATTTGGTATAATAGTATGTGCTGCCAATACTTATTTATACCATTCTAGATTATGGCACTGGAAAAAGGGTATAATATGGTTAATATTAATAGGAGGCTCATATGAATTTTAGCAAAAATGGAACAAAGGACAAATACAAGGAAGCTGTTTCCAAAACTAAAAAAATGAAAACAAAAACTTATGTCCTTTCCTTTCGAACTTTTTTAATATGTGTCGTTGTTGCAGTATGTATCGGTACTTTTGCTGGTATAGGACTTGTGAAAGGTATTATTGATAACGCTCCTCACATCGACAGTATCAATGTTGCCCCTACTACATTTGCAACGACAATTTATGATTCTGAAGGAAATAAAATGCAACAGCTTGTTGGCTCCAATGCCAACCGTGTTTATGTAAATATTGAAAACATTCCAGACAATCTAATCAATGCATTTATTGCGGTAGAGGACGAACGTTTCTGGGACCATAAAGGTATTGATGTTCGTGGTATTTTCCGTGCTTTTTTCTTAGGCGTGACTGGTGGAGGTTTTGACCAAGGTGCAAGTACCATAACCCAGCAGCTTCTTAAGAATACCGTATTTGAAGGCGGCATGGAGACAAATTTTTCAGATAAGCTGGAACGTAAAATTCAAGAACAGTATCTAGCATTGCAGCTGGAAAATAAAATGGATAAACGAACCATTCTAGAATACTATCTGAATACAATTAACCTTGGGCAGAACACTCTTGGAGTTGAGGCTGCATCACAACGATATTTTAACAAAAATGTTAATGATTTGACCCTTTCTGAATGTACGGTTATCGCTGGTATTACCAAGAATCCTTCTTCCTATAACCCAATTACCTATCCAGAGGTAAACGCAGATCGACGAACGATTATACTGGATAAAATGAAGGAACAGAATTATATCTCTGAGGAAGATTATCAGAAGGCACTGGCCGATGACGTGTACTCTCGCATAGAACTGGTTAATACAGAACAGTATTCTTCCAAGTCTAACGTAAATTCTTATTTTGTAGATGCTTTAGTGGACGAAGTTACCAATGATTTAGTGGAAGAATTAGGCTATACATCCACACAGGCTTATAACCTGATTTATCGTAGCGGGCTTAGTATTTACACAACACAAGATACCAAGATTCAAAGTATCTGTGACGAAGTATTTTCAGACGAATCTATGTACCCAGCTAACTCAACCTTTGAACTTTCTTATCGTCTTACAGTTATTGATGATAAAGGGGATGCTCATAACTACAGTGAATTAAATCTAAGAAAATATTTTCAAGCAAAAGACCCTGCCTTTAATCTTTACTTTAAGGACAAGGACAAAGCAACACCGTATATTGAGGAATACAGAAAGACTGTAGTCGGCGAAACAGATAAGATTGATGGTGAAGTTATCAACTTCGTTCCTCAGCCTCAGGTATCTTTTGTATTAATGGATCAATTCACAGGTCAGGTCAAAGCGCTGATTGGTGGACGTGGTACAAAGGCATATAGCCGTTCCTTAAACCGTGCTACTGCTACAACAAGACAGCCTGGTTCTACATTTAAGATAGTATCCACTTACCTGCCAGCCCTTGATACAAAAGGAATGACTTTAGCAACTGTATTCGATGATGATGAATATTATTATCCAGGCGGCTTGAAAAAGGTAAATAACTGGAATGGTGAAGCGTACAATGGTTTTACTACCATTCGCCAAGCTATTTACAATTCTATGAATGTCATGGCTGTTAAGACATTGGAAAAGGTTACAACCCAGACTGGCTTCTCTTATCTGCAAAAGCTTGGATTCACAACTCTTGTAGAAAACCGTACGGATGAAAATACAGGTGCCACTCACAGTGACCTTAACTTATCGCTTGCCCTTGGTGGTATTACAGACGGTGTTACGAACTTAGAGTTAACCAATTCCTTTGCTACAATTGCAAATGGCGGTAACTATACTTCACCAAAATTATATACGAAAATCCTTGACCAAAGCGGTAAAGTACTGATTGACCATACAGATTCTTCTTCTACTCAGGTAATGAAGGACTCTACTGCATTTCTTTTAACAAATGCGATGGAAGACGTTGTTAAGGTTGGTACTGGTAAGAAACTTTCTCTTGCAAGTGTAAATATGCCGGTTGCAGGGAAAACTGGTACAACAAGCAATGATAACGATTTATGGTTTGTAGGCTACACACCTTATTACACTGCTGGTATCTGGGGTGGTTATGACAACAATGGTGATCAGGCTGATACAAGCTATCATAAAAATCTATGGCGTACTGTTATGGAAAAGATTCACAAACCTTTACCTCGTAAGGAATTTAGCAGACCGGATTCCATTACTACTGCAAAGATTTGTACCAAATCTGGAAAACTTGCCATTGATGGCGTTTGTGACCATGCACCAAATGGTTCTACTGTAAGAACTGAATATTTTGCTAAGGGTACAGTACCTGCTGAGGCTTGTGACGTACATGTTAAGTTCCCTGTTTGTATTACATCTGGACAGACACCTAGCTCGAATTGCCCTAGCGAAGATATTGTAAACAAAGTATTTATTGTGAAATCGAAAGAAGAGGCTAGAACAGCAGACACACCTTATATCCTGCCAATCAATTTTGAAACTACCTTGTGCGCTGTTCATACACATGCTACTGTGGTTCCGACACCGCCTGTGACTGATGAACCAGATGACGGTGAAAATGGCGAGGGCGAAGATGATATCATTCCTCCATCGAATGAGAACAAACCTGCAGATGGTCCACAGAACGAGCCAGAGGATGAGTTTGATCCACCGGAAGAAAATACTGAATAAGTATATTGAAAAAACAGCAGGGTCTATGCAAACCGACCTCCAAATGTCAGACCAAAAGTCTAACGATTGGAGGTCGGTATTTTTATGACTAAATATAGCTATGAGTTTAAAAAGAAATTTTTCTTTCGAATATGGGCTTCATGTGGTAGAGTTATATTTATCAAGCGAGGTTTCATCTCAAGATTTAGCAATTCGAGTAGGAATTAATAATCCTGCTTTAATCAGTAAATGGGTAAATGATTTTCAAATCGTTGGTCCAGATGCTTTAAAACCAAAGGAAATAACATATTCTAACTTTTTGGGAGCACAGGGAGCACAACTTTTCAACCTGCATTCATTATTTAAAATTTCACACCATATTCATCAAAAATGCCTGTTTGTCCTGTTTCTATCATCTTAACTAAATAGGGTTCTTTTACTGTTTCTAAAAAATCTGGAATTGAATCCTTATGATTTTTTTAAAACCATTCAATATGATTATATAAATATTCTATTCTAATGTCTTTATCATTTAAGTCATTTGGAACACGATACATTTTTTCATCAATGCTATCAAATCCTATGAATTCTTCATTTAGTCTTTGTTTAGCCATTGTAATATATTCTTCATTATTATCAATTCCTATCCCAAATCTTCCAGTTTGTTGACAAACACGAAGTAGTGTGCCAGATCCAAGAAAAGGGTCTAATATTGTATCACCTTCATTTGAACTTGCTAACACCATGCGTTCATATAATCCTTCTGGCTTTTGTGTTGGATGCTTTTGTCTGTTTTTATTACAATAATGCATATGCGAAAATCCCCATACATTTCCTGGATTGGCTCCACGCATATTATTAACACTTCTATAAATTTTTGAGGTACTCTAATATCATCTAAATTGAATGTGAACTTCTTAGGATTCTTTGTAAAATATCATCATGTCTTGGACTGAATCCCTTTGTTTTCCCTATGCCTTGCGTATAAAACCAAGTAATCCAAGAATTAAATGTAAATCCTAAACCTCTTTCCAATATATGGTAAGTGCAAGAAATATAACGACC
>DBKX01000345.1:326-834 GCA_002297865.1 Lachnoclostridium sp. UBA739 | reverse complement strand
ATCATCTTTCAATATTCTTGCACATTCTAAAAGACAATTTTTGCTAAATCCAATATAATCATTAAATTCTAATAAATCATTGCTTTTTCCGTAATCCTTATTTAAGTTATATGGTGGATCTGTAACTATCAAAGATACTGATTTATCTGGTATTTTCTTTAACACTTCAATGACATCACCACATATTAAAGTTTGTCTGCCTATTTTATCCATCCGTTTTTATTTGCCTCTCTTATAAAGTCTTGTAATGTTCTTCTACTGCTATGCAAATATTTGCTATCTAACAACTGACACATTTCCCAAGTTGTCCTATATTGATAAGAGACATAATGAATATCTTTTATTTGAATTTGACCTGTTCCAAGTGCTGGATTATAATTTATATCTGCATCACTAATAAATTTTAAATCATATGCATTTTGGTCTACAACTTCCATAATTCCATCCATAAGTCCAGTATTAGCATTTTTCTGAACGATAGTGTACAATAAGTTGTGTAAATAAAAAT
>DBKX01000345.1:0-250 GCA_002297865.1 Lachnoclostridium sp. UBA739 | reverse complement strand
TCTATGACTAATAATAACAAAAGCGAAAAAGAAATTCTAGACCTAAACTCTTATTTGCAAGAGTATATCCTTGGTCTTTTAAAACAAACCATGGAACCATGATGAAAATTAAAATGTATGCCAGTGGAGTATCGACCCGTGAAATTGCCAACATCATTGAAAAGCTTTATTTTGCCTGTTCTTATGATGTACTTCAGGACATGTTCACCGAAAGGTATTCCTAATCTATTTACACAAAATACTTGACACT
>DBKX01000343.1 GCA_002297865.1 Lachnoclostridium sp. UBA739 | reverse complement strand
AAGCGGAATTGGCACTCTTGACCTGTTTGATAAAGATACCGTATCCATCAGCAATCTGAACCGTCAGATTATTGCAACTTATGACACAATCGACACTTACAAAGTCGATGCCATGAAAAAACGTATCATGAGCATCAATAAGAATGCTGTTGTAAATACCCATCCAGTATTCTATCTTCCTGAAAATGCTAATGACTATGATTTTTCAGAATATGATTACGTAATCGATGCAGTTGACACAGTAACTGCAAAATTAGAAATCGTAACGCAGGCAAAGAAAGCTGGTGTACCTGTAATTAGTGCTATGGGAGCTGGCAATAAATTAGATCCAACCAGATTTGAGGTTGCTGATATTAAAAATACTTCTGTCTGCCCACTTGCCAAAGTTATGAGAAAAGAATTAAAGAAACGTGGAATCGATGGTATGAAGGTAGTTTACTCCAAAGAACAGCCACTTGTTCCAAAATACGAAGTAAAACCAGATACACGTAAAGTGCCACCAGGAAGTGTTGCATTTATCCCTAGTGTCGTAGGCTTAATTATCGCAAGTGAAGTAATTAAAGACATAGGAGGAATCAATGGAACGTTATAAAGAGATTGAACGAAGTATCATCAAACGTTTCCGTAAAGAAATCTGGCGAAAGTTTATATCAGGAATCAATGATTATGATATGATAACGCCAGGGGATCGCATTGCCGTCTGTATATCAGGCGGCAAGGATTCCATGCTGCTTGCCAAATGTATGCAAGAAGTACAAAAACACGGAAAAATGGATTTTCAATTAGAATTTATCGTTATGGATCCAGGTTACAATCCTGCAAACCGACAAAAAATCATCAATAATGCTGAAATTATGAACATACCTATTAAAATATTTGATTCGGACATTTTCAATATTGTTCACGATATTGAAGATTCTCCATGTTACTTATGTGCCAGAATGAGACGAGGTTATCTCTATCGTTATGCACGCCAATTAGGGTGCAACAAGATTGCACTTGGACACCATTTTGATGATGTAATCGAAACGACTATGATGAGTATGATGTATATGGGGCAATTCCAGACCATGATGCCAAAACTCCATAGCACTAATTTTGAAGGAATGGAACTGATTCGTCCTTTGTATCTTGTGAAGGAATATGATATCAAGTCATGGGTTCGCTATAATAATCTGGAATTCTTACAATGTGCCTGTCGTTTTACAGAAGATACTGATAGAGGGACACAAGATTCGAAACGCCAGGAAATGAAGCGTCTTATTAATCAGCTTCGCGAAGTAAGTCCTGTCATTGACATGAACATTTTTCAAAGTGCTCATAATGTAAATCTAAATACGGTAATTGGTTGTGAATTCAATAAGGAGAAATATAATTTCTTAGATTTGTATTCCAAAATGAGATAAAAATGAGGCATTGGCGTGTAAATAATACACACCAACGCCTTATTTTTGTAAATATTCTCACTTGCAAAATACAGCCGCCCACCTGTCCAAATTCAACTGTTTCAAGCTTGCTTGACCTGTTAAATTTGGACAGGCGGGCGGCGCCAACTAAAATACTGGGATCACTGCTCCACTATATTTCTCTTCCATAAAACGTTTCACTTCATCAGAAGTAATTGCCTTTACTAAAGCTTTTGTTTTATCGGAATCTTTGTTTTCTTCTTTTACAACTAAAATGTTTGCATAAGTTTCTGCACCGACTGATTTTGCATCTTCAATCAATAATTCATCCTTCTGCACGTTTAGTCCTGCTTGCATTGCATAATTTCCGTTAATTACTGCAAAATCAACATCTTTTAGCACAAGTGGAGTCTGCGCAGATTCGATTTCCTTAAAGGAAATGTTATGAGGATTCTCTACAATATCCTTTACAGTAGCCTCTAAACCGACACCTTCTTTCATTGTAATCAATCCACCTGCCTGTAACATCTGTAACGCTCTTGCTTCATTGGAAGAATCATTCGGAACTGCAATTAGAGCACCATCTTTGATATTCTCTAAGTTTTTTGTTTTACCAGCATATAAACCATATGGCTCATAGTGAACCTTTGCCACACTTACTAAATTTCCTTTATTTTCTTTGTTGTAGTCATCAAGGAATGGCTTGTGCTGAAAGAAGTTTGCATCTAAACTTCCGTCTTGTGTTGCTTCATTTGGCTGTACATAATCTGTGTACTCTACTACTTTCACCGAATAACCTAATTCCTTAATTTTGTTTTGGAATGCATCTGAATTTAAAATTTCAGCATGTGGCTGAATTGTTGCACCGACTACGATTTCTTTGTCGTTGCTTCTAGAACCTTTCGTACCACATCCTGTTAAAGCAGATAACCCTAAAACAGCTGTAAGTGTAAGTGCTACTAATTTTTTCGTTTTTTTCATACTATCTCTCACCTTTCTTGCGTTTATCTATTTTAGTTGATATATACTGTCCTAAACTCTGTAAAATTTGAACAATGATAACGAGTAAGACAATTGTTACAACCGCAATATCAGTTTTGTTACGATAATACCCATAACGGATAGCGATATCTCCAAGACCGCCTCCACCAACTGTTCCTGCCATTGCAGTACAGCCGACAATTGTAATAGCCCCCAAGGAAAGTCCTAACACTAGGGAAGGCATTGCCTCAGGAAGCATCACTTTACGAATAATCTGCATGTCAGAAGCTCCCATTGCACGAGCAGCTTCGATGACACCTTGATCTAACTCATTAAATGAATTTTCAACAAGTCTTGCCATAAATGGCGTTGCTGAAACTATCAACGGTACAATTACTGCTGTTGGTCCAAGAGGAGTTCCTACGATCCATTTGGTGAATGGTTTGATTGCAACCAATAAAATGATAAATGGTATGGAACGACCAATGTTTACAATTCCACCAACAACCTTATTAAGTACTGGCATAGGATGAATTCCATTTGGTGATGTTACTACTGCAAGAATTCCGATTGGGTATCCAAGAATACAAGCGACTAGTGTGGAAACTACTGTCATGTAAAGAGTATCAATCACTCCCTGCCACAATAAATCTCCATAATTAACGATTAAATCTTGAAACCATGCTGTCATTATGCCTCACCTCCTAGCAAACGTTTTGTTACTGGTGATGATGGATTGGCAAAAATCTCATCTGTATTCCCAGTTTCCACAACTTTGGACTGGTCAAGTACAGCAACTTTATTACATATTTTCTTCACTACATCAATTTCATGTGTAATGATTACCATTGTGATTTTACGTTCCTTATTGATTTTCTTAAGCAAACTAAGAATTGCCTCAGTTGTCATGCTGTCCAAAGCAGAAGTTGCTTCGTCGCATAACAAAACAGATGGATAGGTTGCAAGTGCTCTGGCAATTGCAACTCTTTGTCTTTGCCCACCACTTAACTGAGAAGGATACGCATTTTCCTTATGATGTAAGTCAACGATTTCTAACAGTTCATCTACTGTCTTTTTGATATCCGCTTTTTTTACTTTCTTTTTTTGAAAATATCCAAGCTTTGCATACTCTTCCTTTGTGTAACCATCTGGCAAATAGTCTTTAGCCGGAATCAATTCCAGTCCAAAGCTTGCATTTTTGCGTACATTTCTTTGCATATGCAAATTAAAACTTTGGAATATCATACCTATGTTACGACGGCATTTCAAAAGTTCTTTCTTGTTGAGTTTTGTTATATCAGTTCCATCTATTAAAATCTCACCACTGGTTGGTTTTTCTAGTAAGTTCATACAACGAATCAGTGTACTCTTTCCTGCACCACTCATTCCGATAATACCAAAGATATCTCCATCCTCTATGGTTAGATTGATGTCATTGAGAACACGCTGTGTAGATTTTCCCGTTCCGAACTCTTTCACTAGGTTTTTTATCTCTATCATTCTTTACCTCTCTTTTTACACTATTCCTCATTATTCGACTTTACAAGTGTTTCTAGTATATAATTGAAGTGTTTGTTTGTCAATCTTGTATTTCATAGTGTACATATTATTTATATCGTTTTAGTAGGCTTAAATAAGAAAATATGAGTTCCTTGCGTTTTCGGTCTACTGCAAAGAACTCACACTTCACCGCACAGAGCGGGTGTCGCTGTACTTTAGCGGCTATATTCCTTGAACGCCTGTGTGCATCCTTTCCTAATACGAAACTAATTAGAATAAATCAGTTGAGAGATATCGTTCTCCTGTATCAGGCAAAAGAACAACGATCTGCTTTCCTTTATTTTCAGGACGTTTTGCCAGCTCAATTGCTGCGTAAAGCGCCGCACCCGAAGTAATACCAACGAGCAGACCTTCAGACTTCGCAACAGCTCTTGTGGTGTCATATGCCTGTTGTGTAGAAATAGTAATTACTTCATCTACTACATTCGGATCATAATTATCTGGAATGAAATTTGCTCCGATTCCCTGTAATTTGTGNNACAGCTTTTCCACCTGAAATGATTGGAGAATCACTAGGTTCAATTGCAACTACTTTTACATTCGGATTCTTTTCCTTTAAACCAGCACCCGTTCCAGATACCGTTCCACCTGTTCCAACACCTGCAACGAAAATGTCTACTTTACCATCTGTATCCTCCCAGATTTCCTTTGCTGTTGTTACTTTATGTATGGCTGGATTAGAAGGATTGGAAAACTGCTGTGGTATCATAGCATTGCCATATTTATCTCGTAATTCCTCTGCAACGCGAATTGCTCCACTCATTCCTTCTGCTGCTGGTGTAAGCACAACCTCTGCACCTAACGCTGAAACAATTTTGCGACGTTCAATGCTCATAGTTTCTGGCATGGTTAGAATCAAATGCATTCCTTTCGTTGCTGCAACAAAAGCCAAACCTATTCCTGTATTTCCACTAGTAGGCTCAATCAAAACCGTATCATGATTAATGGTTCCCGCATTCAATGCATCTTCAATCATAGCATAAGCCACACGATCCTTTGCACTTCCCAATGGATTAAAATATTCCAGTTTTGCAATAATATCTGCTTCGTATCCATATAATTTTTTCATATTGCCCAATTCTAACATCGGTGTATTACCAATTAAATCTGTTAATTTTTTAAATATTTTCGCCAAACGTATCATCCTCTCTAAATCGCATTTTATTCATACCAAATTACTATGTATTGTATGAATTAGTTATACACCAAAGTGTATCTTATGTCAATATTTTTTCGATACTCTTTAAATAGTTGCATATAGCCGATATAATAATATAAACCAAATGAAACAGCCCTTGATGATTGGGCTTTATGATAGAAGAAAGGTTGAGACACGATGGATTTATCAAGTAGAAAAATCGGTACCACAGTCAATCAAAGAAATACTGCTAACCAGGGAAGTCGGTCAGTTGGTAAGATGCAGCATTTTGGAGAGCGAGTTACTACCAAACACTTAACAGAAGGACAAATCGTCAAAGGTGAAATAACAGATTTGCGTAACAGCCAGGTATCCATTTTATTGGAAGACAACACAAAAGTAATCGAACGGTTAGATAATGTGAACTGGCTTTCTATCGGCGATATTGGGACTTTCAAAGTGCAAAGCATGGAAAGCGGAACCATCAAACTTCAAGCGATTCCATTAAGTGATTCTGAGATAGAGAACAATACAATGTTTAAAGCACTGGAAGAAGCAGGACTGCCTCATAATAGCAGAAATCAGTCCATAGTACTTTCCCTTATACGGAATCAGCTTCCAATTACAAAACCTAGCATTCAGAATATTTTAAGATTAAGTTATGAACTGAAAGAAGCAAGTATTAGCACAATCGTTCTTCTTAATAAATATAACATTCCTGCTACCCACGAAAATGCCTCTCAGTTCGAAAGCTATCTTAGTGGCAATCACTCCATGTCCGCAAAACTCTCAGAGTGTCTAGAACAGCTCCCTTCTGTACTACGTGAATTGGCACTCTTTGCAGATCAAGACATGAAGGATATAGCAAAACAATTTCTTGAACTAGTAAACTCAGCCGATTCCCAAGGGGCAGCCAGTCAAGAGGAGCCTTCCTATGAATTTTCATCCAACAAAATGAGACAGGAAGTTCTCTCTATTTTATCTGACTTTGATTTACCAGAAGAGACCCATCAAGCTGTGGCAGACAACAAATTAACCTTACCTCAGTTAGTACAGGTAATTCGTTCTGCGTATGATAATGCTCTGGCCATTGATGCTAGAAACCAGGAGAACGTATTAGCCACTCTTTCACCAGAAGAGCTCGTAAATCCTGCCAAGGTTGAAGAAGCCTTATCCGAAGTTCCAAAAACAATTGAAGCTTTTGACCATCCGGAATTAGCAAAGATACAAGAATCTTTTTTGGAATTTCTAAAAAGCAGCCAGCTAACTGGTGGTTATTTCGATGAGACAAGCCGTAATAAACTTGCTGATTTTCTCAAACAGAATCCAGACAATGAGGCTCTAAGCCAGAAAGCCAGGTCAGGTGATGCAACATTAAATGAGCTTATTGATGGTATCCAGCACACAATCCCATCTGCAAGTACCGAAAGCATACAGCAGTTATTCGTTTCTGAAGAATTTGCCTTTTTAATGTCCAATGAGTTAAAAAAACAATGGTCTTTAACCCCTGACCAGGTAAGAAAGAAAGATACTATTGGGCAATTTTATCAAAAAGTATCTGGTCAAGTAAAGGGAATTGAAAAACTGATGCAGTCCATCTCGCCTGAATTTAGTGAAAGCTTAGCTGGAGAAAATCTGGCATCTGTGAAAAACAATATTGATTTTATGCAGATTATGAATGGAATTTTTCCTTACGTTCAGATTCCATTCCAAATGAATGGTCACAACGGTAACGGTGAATTGTATGTATATACAAAGAAAAGCGATTTGAAACGAAATCCTCATCAAATCACTGTTCTGCTCCATTTATCCCTTGAACACCTTGGTAATCTGGATATTCATATTACCAAAAATGGTATGATATTAGAAAATAAATTTTATATTGAAAATGATCAGAGCAAAAGACTTCTTAAGAAAAATATTAATTTATTAACAGACAAATTGCAGGAACTGGGTTATTCTGTAACAAATGATTTTACAAAAAAAGAATCCAAAATAGACATCATAAATGATTTTATATCACAGAAGGAACCTGCTGCTGCAATCAAACGCTATACATTTGATATTCGTGCTTAATAAGCAGATAGCTCATGATAAGCAAAGATAAATACTAACATAAAAAATGCCGCTTAGTTTCTACTATAGCGGTATTTTTTATACTGATATGGCATTCATACTATTTCTCAAATACTAATAAGAATTGCTATGTAATCAGATTACGTAGTTGTTCCCCTTTTCCATCTGCCAGTCTGCCAGATCCTGCAATGTAATATGATCTACTACATCACTAATTGCATCATTCAAACGCTTATAAACCAATGCCAGTGTTGCACACTGATCAGCTCGGTCACATTGATTCTCTTCATCTTCTAAGCAGGCGACTGGTGCCAGACTTCCCTCTGTCAGCCTAAGAATCATTCCAACTGTATAATCCTTTGGTTCTTTGGCAAGTCGATATCCTCCTTGTGCCCCTCGAACACTCTTTACATAACCAGCATGATTCAATGTTGAAATAATTTGCTCTAAATATTTTTCAGATATTTCCTGTCTTTCTGCAATTGTTCGAATTCGAACAAGTTCCCCTCCACTATTAAGAGCTAAATCTAGCATAAGACGCAGAGCATATCTTCCTTTTGTTGATATTTTCATATTCAGCCTCCATGTCAGAATATTTTATCTAGATTAATCTTATCAGATTACTATGTAAAAAACAAGGAGTGCATGCATCATACACTCCTTGCTTTCTCTTTTTACTAACTTAGAAGGAACTATCTGCACCTGTGTAATGATACCAGGTTCCGTTCATTTTATAAGAAATTTTATAATTCAACTTGGAAGGAAGAGAGCCATTGCCACCGTAACCAAATGTTGTGCTTCCGTTCACACCAATTACGGCGTTATAACTTTCTGGTGTTAAGATTACTGACGTACCGGAAACTGTTTTCTGTGCACACCAGATACTATTGATATCTGCTTCTGATGCATTCAGCTCTACCTTCCAGTCCTGAATCTCTGTTGTTCCAGCATTCGCTAACGTAACATTCATTGTATACGCACCAGTCCAGCTACTTGCTGTTGCATCCAATGTTAAAGCTTTTGTATCTCCTGTTGAGGTACCAGTGGATGGGGATGGACTTGGGGCTACACTTGGCTTAATACTTGGTGCAGTACTCGGAGCAACACTTGGTAATATGCTTGGACTTGGTGTTGGCTCCTGTGTTTTGATTCTTTCCAGATACCATCTCTGGCAAGCATGTCCTGTATAAGTATACTGCTGTACATTAGCACCTGCATTTGTATAAGCATTGACTACTTCAACACAGCTCTTTGAACCTGTAATTCTGGTTAATAGCGCGTAACTTCCATCAGACTGTTTCACTAATTCAAACTTTTGATTGTCAGAACCTTTGCTGGTATAAAGGGCAATATTGGTACCATTATCTGTCTTCTTGCCTGCAACATCCATAACATATGTTTTGCCGCCACCTAATAAAGAGTAAATTGTATAGTATCCATTTGCATCCTTTTCCAATCTCCATTCATTCCAGTCTCCAGGCTGTGAAGCGCCCCACTGCTGAATATTGGTATCATTGGCTGCTACGCCGTTCTGGCAATCTAGATAAAGTCCACTATTGACATTGCGAATCATAAACACGCCACCATCTAAAACATCAGAAGCTGGGTCTTGTGGCGTCGCTGTTGGCTTTGATACCTGACCTACCGTTTTTAACTTATAGGAACCAGCTGTATACATAGATGGCTGAACTGGTGTTTTCATATCTTCACCAATATAGTAACTTGTGTGAGGTGGCTGATTGTAAGCTACATTCTGCCATGCAATTGCCTCGCGATATTGACGATCTGACATTAAAGTATACAACTTGTGGCTAGTTACATCTGTTGTTGTATAAATACGCAATGCCGTATTATCATTCGTAGCCCATATTACTTCTTCTCTCCAGTCACCAAAAATATCTGCAGATAAGGCAGGAGTTGCCTTTGTTCCATTACAGGAATGAACATTTTCCCCTGTCAAAACAGTATCTACACGTTTTGTACTGGAATTCCATTTACGAATTGTTGTCTGGTCAAGTCCTTCCTGATACAAATCACCGTCCCAGAACATGGAGAAATTTTCGCCTAAGTACTTAAGACCTGCAGTAATGACATTTCCCTTGCTATCATATGCGTTGTCAGCAAGACAAACATATGGAGAAAACTCAGCTGCTGCATTTAGGATAAGTCCACGTCCAATATCTTTGGAGCGTTTATAACTCCATATTGTAGTTCCTGTTCTTGCATCACGCATTTGTACACTTTCAATATTAGATGCTTTGTTTTCATGAACCATAAAGATTTCTTGTCCATTATGATTTGGATCAAAATCTCCACAGTGTAATGCATCACCATGACCCTGCTTTGTATTGTAAAGACCATTTCCATTATGATCAATGACACATGCACCATATACGATTTCGTCAAAATTATCATTATCAACATCTGCTATTGAAAGCGAGTGCGCTCCTTGTCCACGATAAGCCGAATTGTGGGAGCCGTCTGCAGTAAATGTCCATTGCTTTGTAAAGTTTCCATTTGCCCATTTATAGGCAACAAGCACTGATTTTGCGTAATACCCACGACATTCAATCAAACTTGGTGTTTTTCCATCCAGATAAGCAACTCCACATAAGAAACGGTCAACACGATTTCCATACTTATCTCCCCAGTCACTTACATTTCCACGGGCTGGTTCGTAATTAATGGTTTTCATAGCTTGTCCTGTTGCACCATTAAACATAGTTAAATATTCATTTCCTGATAAAATGTAACCACTGGAATTGCGGTTATCTGCATTTGCATTACCGATTACATTTCCTTTTCCATCCACAGTTCCATCTGCTGTTTTTAACGCTAATTCTGCTTTGCCATCCCCATCAAAATCATACGCAGCCATTTGTGTATAATGAGCACCTGCACGTATATTTTTACCAAGATCGATTCTCCATCTCTGAGTTCCATCTAATTCATAGCAGTCAATATAAACATTGGATGTATAACCACTTTGAGAGTTATCCTTTGAGTTAGATGGGTCCCATTTTAAGATAATTTCATAGGCGCCGTCTCCATCAACATCTGCTACGGTTGCATCATTGGCAGAATACGTAACTGTTGTTCCATTTAAATATGTATTGGCCGGTTTGTTTAATCTGACATCTTTATACTGGTTTCTCCATCCCTTTGTTGGGTCAGATTCCGTTACTTCCTTCCCATTCACAACGCTTCTTACTACATATGTACTGCTTGTGTTGCCACTTGCATCAAAATAGTTCGTTGAATTGGTAATGGGACCAGCAATTTTAGTACCATCACGGTACACATTAAATGACGTAGCGTAATTTTCTGTTCCTAACAAACGCCAGGATAGGAAAATGCCGTTACCTGATTTTACTGCAACTAATCCTCTGTCCAGAGATTCCATCTGGTAAGATGTAGCCGCTTCCACTTTGTTAACTGTCGGTGGAACTACGGTAGTGCAAAGACTCGCAACTATCGCAGCAGCACTGACGCTTGCAACGAAATGGTTCCATTTTCTTTTTCTCATAACCTTCTCCTTATCTTATAACAATCTAAATCACTCGCCAAAAGAGGGCTTTATAAAGTGCTCTTTTGGGTTATTAGTTACACTTTTATTGTATAACATTTAGAACCGGAATACTAGTTAAAAAATCCATCAAAAGCTTGTACTTTCAATGGATTTCAAGTTTTAATTCCTAATTAAGATTGTACTACAATGGCTAGTTCGTCTGACATTTCACGAATGGAATCGACTACTTCTTCTAATTGGCGTATAGACGTTGAACCAGTTTCCACTGAGGCAGCTACAACATCTAATGCTTCTTGATTTTTCTTAGAAATTTTTGTAATTCCATTTACGATATCTACAATTTCACCTGTACTCTGCTCAATATGCTTTGTATTATTGGTAATCAGCTGCATTTTTTCTGTCATTTCCTTCGTTGCTAGCATTACACCTTGAGCTGACTTTTCCGCCTTCAGAATGACTTCTTTCTGTTCTTCATGTACAGATGATGTCTGATTCATCGCATTGACAGCAATTGCGTTTTGTTCTAAAACTTCACCAATAATTTCCTTTACATCGCTTAATGTCTTTTGTGTCTGTTGAGACAGTTTTCGTATTTCTTCTGCAACGACAGCAAAACCCTTACCTTGTTCTCCTGCTCGTGCAGATTCAATGGCAGCATTTAAAGATAATAAATCAGTTTGCTCAGAAATATCTGCAATAACACTGACGATTCCATCAATTTTCTTAGTCTTTTCTTCCAACTGTTCCATTGCTGTTTGGCAAATGTCTGCACTTTCTTTCATTTTAGACATTCCCAATGTAACACTTTGCATGTGTACTTTGTTTTCATTTGACAAGGTTTCCACATTTACAAACAACTGTGCAATTTCTGCACTTTCTTCTGCAAGCTCCTGTACATTTTCGTAAATCTGTGATGAATTGGGTTTTGCTATATTAAGCAGCTTCATTGAACTCTGAATTCCGTCTACTACTGTAACGGTATTATCTGATATCTCTTCATTTGCTTTCAAAAAATTATTCGTTACCTCACCCAAAGTCTCCATGCCCTCTAGTAAACCTTTGGATACCTCTGATGACTTTTCTGAAAGATTTTTCATATGGTTGAAGATTTTTTCCTGCTCTTCTTTATCCACTAAGGAACTCATCATTTTATTGGTATTATTTGCCAATGCACTAAAAATAGCACCTATCGCTAGTAACATAAGAACATTTGGTGTTATACTAAATAAAATCAAACGATACCAAGTTTGAAAGTTCAAATCTGGTTCCGGAGCCAAGTTAAATGCTAACACTCTTCCGACTGTTGACATAATAATGGATAAAATTAGCGCTATTCTATTCAATTTGGGATTGAAATAGATAGAGGCAAGCGCCATTGGAAATATGAACATGATAAATACTAGATAATTAAGAGTTACTGTAATAGTGAGAACAACAACACTTGCACTGAATATTGCTACATATTTTAGCCATACTTCATTTTTCTTTAATACCTTTAGAATAAAAGCTGGTATTAACAATGCGATAAGGCTAGTACTGCCTGTAATAGTCATGATAGCTGGATCAACTACAAAAATTCCGATCGTGTTCAGAATTATAACTACAATTGCAAATGCTGCAGTAATTTCCATAACTTTAGCTACATAAAGATTCGCTACCTGTTCATTTAAATCTCTTATATTATTTTTCATCTTTTGTCCCATCCTATTTTCGTTTTAGTATAGAATTTACTTACATTTTATAGGTTCTTATAACAAAAGTACACATGTATATTTTTCCATGTATATACATGTGTACTTTCTATTTCTAGGATGGTTCTTTATATTATTCTTGAACAACGCCTGCCAGTTCGTCTGCCATTGCACGAATATCAGTTACAAGTTCCTCAAGCTGCGATGTAGTAGTAATTCCAGATTGAACTGATTCAGAAACAACTTCAAGGGAAACTTGATTTTCTTTACAAATAGTAGTGATTGAATTGACAATTTCGACAATCTTACTAGCACTTTTCTCAATATTCCTTGTATTGCTTAAGATTAGCTGCATTTTATCTGCCATATTCTTTGTGGCTTCCATTACCATCTTGGAAGAATCTTCTGCTTTCACAATAGCTTCCTTTTGCTCATCATGCACGCTGGTTGTTTGACTCATAGCCTCAACCGCTATTATATTTTGCTCTAAAACCTCTCCGATAATAGATCTTACATCTACCAGCGTGTTCTGGGTCTGTTGTGATAGTTTTCGAATCTCTTCTGCAACGATAGCAAATCCCTTTCCCTGTTCTCCAGCTCTAGCTGATTCAATTGCCGCATTGAGAGAAAGCAAATCTGTTTGTTCCGAAATCTCAGCTATTACATCTACAATTCCATCTATCTTCTTTGTTTTCTGTTCAAGTTTACTCATTGCCTCCTGACAAACAGAAGTACTTTCTGCCGCCAGTACCATTCCCTCAGTAACCTTTTGCATGTAGGTTCGGTTCTGATTTGAAAGAGTTTCAACATTGGTAAATAAGCCAGCGACTTCTTCACTCTCTTGTGAAAGAACCTGAATGTTTTCGTAAATTCTTGAAGTATTCCCCTCTGCAACCTGCAGCTGTTCCATGGAACTGTTAATACCTTCTATAATAATTCCAGTATTTTCAGATATTTCATTATTAGCATCGATTGTACTATTGGTAACAGTGTTCAAGGTCTCCATTTTATTTACTAAGCCCATTGACACTTCGGAAGATTTTTCAGATAACTTTTGCATATGCAGTAGCATTTTTTCTTGTTCTTCAGCATCCATTAGAGAACTTAGCATTTTACTATTCTTCTTACCAAGTGCAACGAATATGTAACCAATTGAACCAAGCATTAAAATTTGAGGAAAACAATTATGCAGAAGCAAAGAAGTAAAACCATGATAGTTGTTATCTACAACTGTTACAAGAACATATGCCAGGACCTTTCCTGAGGTTGAACTAACAACAGCAAGCACTAGTGCAAGCCGATTCACTTTTGGATCATAATAAATAGATGCAAGCGCTATTGGGAAGATAAACATAATTGTAACATGAAAGTTTAAAGCCGTACTGAGCAGTAATATAAAAATACTCGAACTAATAATTGCCACATACTTAAACCACCATTCATTTTTCTTCAAAACGAAAAGGATAAACGATGGCACAAGCAATATAAGAATACTTGCTAAACACGAAGAGATTAGAATTTTTGGGTCTACCTTAAAAACACCAACAGTATTCAGAATAATAGCTAAGGCAGCAAATGCTGCACACACCCTCATTACCTTTGCTACATACACATTTGCAATGATTTCTATTTGCTTACTTAGATTATTTTTCATCTTCTTCCCCATTTCATAAATTATTTTATATATATTGTACGGCTTTTTTGCAAAAAAGTACACAACTTTTTTGGCATTTTTTCATGTAATATGTCATATTCTATTTAGGAAATGAAAGTATTGTGCGATTGTACACATTTAACACTTTATTGTTCTTATTACTAAAATAAAAGAAACTATAAATCAATCATCAAAGACAATCAATTCATAGTTTCTCATAACAACTCTTTTTTAAGCAACAGCTTATGTCAAATCTATTTTTTTCCTATTATTTCTTCCTATTACATAGCATCTAAGATTTCCGTAACAATCTGATTTACCATACCTGGATCAGCCTTGCCCTTCATTTCTTTCATCGTCTGTCCCACGATAAAGCCCATTGCCTTTTTCTTACCAGCCTTATAATCTTCAACAGATTTTGGATTGTTATCAATGATAGTCTGGATTGTACTTCTTAAAGCACCTTCATCATTCACAGATTTTAAACCATTTTCCTCTACATATACTTCTGGGTCAATGTTATCTGTAAATACTTTTTCAAATACTTCTTTTGCCACATTACCATTGATTGCTCTTGCATCAACTAATCCAATTAATTTTGCAAGATTCTCTGGAGAGAACTTAATATCTTCTGGCTCCATGGAATGTTCTTTTAACAGACGCATTGTTTCAACCATTAGCCAGTTCGATACTTTCTTCGCATTGCCACAAATAGCAACTGTTTCCTCGAAGATATCAGCCATATGCTTGGAGTTTGTGATAATGGCGATATCATACTCTGGAATGTCGTACTCTTCTTTGTAACGAATCATCTTTTCTGCACGTAACTCTGGCTGATTGTCCTTTGTCTCCTGTAACCATTCATCACTGATTACAATTGGTACTAAATCTGGTTCTGGGAAATAACGATAATCCTGTGCATCTTCTTTGGAACGCATTGCATAAGAATATCCATTGTTGTCATCCCATCTTCTTGTTTCCTGAACAACTTCTTTGCCTTCTTCTAATAAATCGATTTGACGATTCTTCTCAGCTTCAATGGCACGAGCGATAGCTTTGAAGGAGTTTAAGTTCTTCATCTCTGTTCTAGTACCGAATTTTTCTGCTCCTGCTTCACGAACAGATAAGTTAACATCGGCTCTCATGGAACCTTCCTGTAACTTACAGTCAGATGCTCCAAGGTATTGAATGATTAATCTTAATTTATCAAGGTAGGCGATAACCTCCTCTGCACTACGCATATCTGGTTCCGAAACGATCTCGATTAGAGGTACACCAGAACGGTTGTAGTCTACTAAAGAGCAGTCATCCCAATCATCATGTATTAATTTACCAGCATCTTCTTCCATGTGGATTTCATGAATTCCGATAACTTTTTTGCCACCATCTTCTGTCTCAATTTCAATTCCACCATCGTGACAGATAGGTAAATATAGCTGAGAAATCTGATAGTTCTGTGGGTTATCTGGGTAGAAATAATTCTTACGGTCAAATTTACAATACTGGTTAATCTGGCAGTTTGTAGCTAAACCTACTGCCATCGCATATTGTACTACCTGTTTATTTAATACTGGAAGGGAGCCTGGCATACCTGTACAGACTGGACAAGTATGTGAGTTTGGCGCACCACCAAATTCTGTACTGCAACCACAGAAAATCTTTGTCTTTGTTGCTAATTCTACATGGACTTCAAGACCAATGACTGTTTCATATTGTTTACTCATCGTTTTCCCCTCCTATCTTTCTGCCATTGCTGGACGCTCATAGCTTCTTGTCTGTTCAAAGCTGTAAGCCGCACGAATAATATTTTTCTCTTTAAAGCAGTCACCAATTAACTGTAAACCAATTGGAAGACCTTTGGAATCTTTGCCACAAGGCACACTGATGCCTGGAAGACCAGCTAAGTTTACAGAAATGGTATAAATATCACCTAAATACATTTTAATAGGATCAGATAAGCTTTCTCCTAATTTTGGAGCAGTTGTAGGTGCTGCGGGTCCCAAAATTAAATCGTATTTTGCAAATGCTTCATCAAATGCTTTCTTAATCAAAGCTTTTGTTCTAAGTGCTTTTAGGTAATATGCATCATAGTAACCACTGCTTAATACGAAAGAACCAAGCATAATTCTACGTTTTACCTCTGCACCAAATCCTTCGGAACGGGATTTTTTATACATATTATGAAGACCTTCGTACTCTTCTGTACGATAGCCGTATTTGATACCATCAAAACGTGCTAAGTTAGAACTTGCTTCTGCAGATGCGATAACATAATATGCTGGAATGGCATAGTCAACTAAATCTAAGTCGAACTCTTCTAAGACTGCACCTTTTTCTTCTAACTTTTTCGCTGCTGCCATAACAGCTTCTTTTACTTCCGGGTCAAGACCTTCTCCAAAGTAACCTTTTGGAATACCAATCTTCATACCTTTTACATCATCTACTAATGCAGATGTAAAATCATAATCTTCTCTCTTAACAGAAGTGCTGTCTTTTGGATCGTAAGAAGCAATTGCTTCTAATATAGTAGCACAGTCTGTTACGTCCTTTGCAACTGGTCCAATCTGATCAAGGGAAGAACCGTATGCAATTAAACCATAACGGGAAACAGTTCCGTAAGTAGGTTTAATACCTGTTACTCCACAGTAAGAGCTTGGCTGACGAATCGATCCACCTGTATCAGAACCTAATGCGTAAGCACATTCTTCTGCTGCAACTGCTGCACAGGAACCGCCGGATGAACCGCCTGGTACATGTTCTGTATTCCATGGATTCTTTGTCTCACCAAATGCAGAAGTTTCTGTTGTACTTCCCATAGCGAACTCGTCCATGTTTGTTTTACCAATAATCACAGCACCTGCTTTTTCTAAGTTAAGAACAGCTTCTGCTGTATAAGTTGGTTTGAAGTTATATAAAATCTTAGAACTGCAAGTAGTTAAAAGACCTTCTGTACACATATTGTCTTTGATAGCAACTGGTACACCAGCAAGTGATCCAGTAAGTGTTCCATCATCAATTAATTTTTGCACTTCTTCTGCTCTCTTAAGTGCAGCTTCTCTATCTACTACTGTTACATAGCTGTTTACATCTTTTTCTACAGCTTCAATCTGGTCTAAGGCAGCTTTCACTGCTTCCACAACTGTAACTTCTTTTGCTTTAATCTTTTTGCCAAGTTCTACGGCAGTTAGACTCATTAAACTCACAACAGTTTCCTCCTATATCTCTTAATCCACAGTCTTAGGCACCTTAAAGCTCTGGTCCTTTTCCTCTGGTGCATTGGCTAATGTAGTTTCATGTCCATCTCCGTTCGTTACAACATCTTCACGGAAAACATTTTTCACTGGAAATACATGTGACATTGGTTCAACACCTGTTACATCTAATTCATTTAACTTATCAATATAATCTAACATGCTTCCCATATCTTTTTTCGCATGTTCTTTTTCTTCTTCATTTAATTCAAGTTTTGCCAGAATACCAACGTACTCAATTGTTTCATCTGAAATGATATTCGCCATTGTATTGCCTCCTTTATTTATAGTGCAGAATTTCCTACCAATTAAAAAGCCCCGGAGGTTGTAATATATACACACCTCCGGGACGGGATATCATAATCCCGCGGTACCACCCGCGATTGAAATTCATTTTCCACTCTAACACTTAACGCGTGCCACGCATGCCCCTACTTATGGTTCAGAACACGAGCTCTGGAGTGTTCTTCCACCGTCTCTTCAAACATGCACGCTTTCAGTCCATGACGTCCATTCCCTGTCTTTCTTTGAAACAAATCGGCTTCCGTCTCCTTCTCTGCCTTTTAATCTATGATATAGATTACCATAACATTATAAGAATTGCAAGCAGTTGTTCAAAGCAAGTTTATTCATTTTCCAATTGGGACATCATGAACAATTAATACAGCATCCTGTATCTTGTTTTCCCAACTCATGGTTTCGTCTGCCAGAATACGATAACAGTTCTGTTCTTCTACTTTTTCCTGTCTTAAGAAGATTAGATTCTGTTCATAATCACTATGACTGGCACAAATGTATGACTCCAGATAAGGGCACAGTTCATCAAAATAATTGGCTGCTGCAAGCCTTGTGTCCGTTGTTTTCACACTGCTTTCTTTGCAACAGCACAAAGCAAGATATAAAAGATTCGTTACAGGTCCTTCTAACGTCTTCTTTGGAAATTGCACCGCCGCTGATTGCTTGCTGTTTTGTTCTTCTATGGAACAGTCTGATTCTATTGTAATTCGACCTAGTTTCGTACTTGCCAATGATTTATGATTTCGACCCACATGTGTTTCATTTAATCGCACACATTCGATCTGATATGTATTCGGTGGAATTGGCTTCCGAATATATCCCACACCATTTTTTATTTCAAGCTTAATATCCATAACAGCATCTCGATTCCTTGTTTTCATGCTATTATATGCATTTTTATAAAAAATGTGTTGATTCCTTGTCTTACGTACTGTAGCCCCTTTCCCATGACCGCATTTTGATGTTCTATTGAATTGGAACATTTCGTATAAAAAATTGCGTGAAATGTCTTAACTTAATAACCTTGCCCAAATACATTTATCTTTTCAATTCCGACTTTCATTTTACCTTCCATATATTTCTAATCCTAAGTACTGTTGCTTAATGCGCTTGAAAATATTTTTTCATATAATCCGCTGCCTGTTCCATTAGCATAATTTCGATTTCGTCAACGTGGCGGTTATGCCAGCTTTCCAAATCTGTTCCAGCTACCAGCTGATTAAAGCATCCCATCGCTGGACTACAGTGAATCTGATAATCTACTTTTGCATTTTCTTCTCCATTGATTGCAACTCTAGTGGCATATCCAAAGTACCAGCGGAAAACAGAACTCATCTTATATTTTGGATTCTGTTCCATCCTTTCCACATCTTTTTCACTACAGTATGCTTTCACTTCATCGTAAACTTCTGCGATTGTTTTCTTAAAATAATATTTTTCCAGCTGATCTAATGTCTTTTACGGAATCACTTATGCCTGCTTCCACAGTACACTGGTTAATGGAACCAGTCAGAACAAAATCCGCTCCTAACATAAATGCTGCTGCAATCGCTTCTGGTGACCCGATTCCTCCTGCCAGTCCAATATGCATCTTACTAGCGTGAAGTATTTCCCTTTTTCTTCTAATTGCAGGCAATACCGCAAAGTTAAGGCCATGATCGGTATGTCCTGCAGAATCAGACTCCACACATATATCATCTGCAACTGTTGTCTGTAATGCAAGTTCTGCCTGTTCTTCTGTCAGATACCCTTCTTTCGTCAACTTGTCCACGATAAGTCTAGATGGTGCCTCCATAAATGCGCTGGCAACATCTTCTAATGATTCGGAACCCATTACAAACTTCTCATGTTTCTGTGGTATGTATTCTTCCAGTGCTGGTTTCTGCTCAACCGGTTCTGTTTCTATCGGCTCATCCTCCACAATTAATGGTTTAGCCAGTCTTTTAATCTGACGTGTCAATCCAGTCAGTACGTTACCTGGGCCAATTTGAATAATGTCTTCCACTTCTTTTCCCATCAGATAACGAATTGTTTCTGTCCATCTAACAGATGAAGAAAGCTGTTCAATTAAATTTCTCTTGATATCGCTCTGTCTGTATGGTCTTGCATTGACATTGGCAATAACCGGTATCCGTAACCTTCCTACTGAAAGTGTATCAAAGAAAGTTCCTAATTCATCACCAGCAACTTTCATATATCTTGAATGAAATGCTCCGCTGACTTTCAGCATCACATATTTTAATGCACCCGCTTCTATGAAATACTGCTCTGCATCTTTCAGTGCATCCACAGGTCCTGAAATAACAATCTGGGACGGTGAATTCAGATTGGCAATATCAATGGAATCAAGTCGTTTTTCTTTTATTACCTGTCGAATCTTTTCTTCCTCAAGGTGCAGAATTGCTGCCATCCCTCCATCTTTTACTTTTCCCATTAACTCTGCCCTTAACTTTACCAGTTTTAATCCTGTTTCAAAATCAAATGCACCTCCAGCCAACAGTGCATTGTACTCTCCAAGACTATGGCCTGCCAGATAATCAGGCTCACCATGTTCTTTCACATACTCCTAATACATAAATGCATTCACTACATATAACGCTGGCTGCGTGTATTGTGTCAGATTTAATACTTCATTTGGATCGGATAAACAAAGTGACTGAATGGAATATCCTAGTATTTCATCTGCTTTTTTTGTCAAATCACTATACTTCTCAAATAACCCTTCTCCCATTCCTACAGACTGCGAACCCTGACCGGGAAATACGTATGCCTTCATCTCTTTTCCTCCTGTTCCCTTATAAGATACGACCTATACTAAACTTGGAAAATACCTCTATAAATTTATGTAACTATCATTTCACGATCACAACCCGTATACCACAAAATTCGCTATAATTCATCATTTTTTGTATTGGGCTTATAAATGCGTAATAGTACCCCTCAATTTTAGTGATGAAGGGTACTATTAGTGCAGTATTCAGATTTCAGTTATTCGTTATCAGTATTCTCAAACTTGATTCCACATACACTGCAAAACTTGGAATCCGACTTCAATTCCCTATTGCCGCATGCCTGACACTCGTAACGATTGTCGCCGACTTTTAGTATTCGATTTCTGTTGGTCAAAATTTGCCACCGTAACCGATTGAATTTATTTTCTTCATAAGGGAGGTGCCTCTACTCTTTGTGTAATGTGGGTGGTTATTTGTTGTGGAGTGAATAGTAGATATCAATTGATGGATGGTTGAATTTCCGTTAGGTTTTGTAAGTACTGAATCGTTTCCGTCCTTTTTTGAGGAACTGTCTTTCTTAACGAATCTTTTTGTGATGAATATGATGATTACCTAATGTTTCCGTCCCCTTTCGGGGAACTGTCTTCCTTAATTGAAGGATGGGGAACATCTGTAGTAGCACTAGTAGTTTCCGTCCCCTCGCGGGGAACTGTCTTCCTTAACTGAACGGAATAGATAGAAAGGAGGACAACTCATGAAGTTTCCGTCCCCTTTCGGGGAACTGTCTTCCTTAACGCAAGGCAATACAACTAATAAATAAAAGTGGTGGAGTTTCCGTCCCCTTTCGGGGAACTGTCTTCCTTAACAAATTTTCGATATCCAATACGGGAAACTTCCTCAGTTTCCGTCCCCTTTCGGGGAACTGTCTTCCTTAACAAATT
>DBKX01000327.1:24990-27013 GCA_002297865.1 Lachnoclostridium sp. UBA739 | reverse complement strand
TTTACCAGCACCAGTAGCACCAACAAATGCAACTTTTTGACCTGGTTTTGCATAAAGAGAAATATTATTAAGTACCGGTTTTCCTTCTTCGTAGGCAAAGTCAACTTCACGGAGCTGAACATCACCACGTACCTTTGTAAAGGTAGTGGAACCATCAGAGTGTGGATGTTTCCAAGCCCACATACCAGTTCTTTTGGCGCATTCTACCAGTTCGCCATGTTCTTCTTTGCAATTTACCAGTGTAACATATCCATCATCCACTTCTGGAACCTGATCTAACAATTCAAAGATACGGTCAGTACCAGCCATTGCCATTGCAATTGAGTTAATCTGGTTTGAAACTTGATTAATAGTACCTGTAAACTGCTTCGTCATACCAAGGTAGGTAGCGACAATGGAGATGGAAAGCGGAGCAATCATAGAACCTTCCCGAACTAGATTTTCAAATGAAATATTCGGAATGCCCTTGCCTGAGCAGATTAAAATACCACCAGCAAATGCAGTTAATACATATAATATATTACCAATGTTATTCATGATAGGTCCGAAGATATTACCATATTTATTGGCACTTTCCATGTCTTTAAATAGTACATCATTAAGCTTGTCAAACTCCTGTTCAACTGCATTTTCGTGGCAGAAGACCTTAACAACCTTTTCTCCATTCATAATTTCTTCAATATAGCCTTCGACTTTACCAAGAGAATGCTGCTGCTGTATAAAATAACGTGTTGAGTTTCCGCCGACTTTCTTGGTAACTTTAAACATTACAAAAATGCCAAAGAACACAACTAACATTAGGGAAATACTGTAATATAGCATGATACACAATAAGCAGACAATTGTTAAACTTGCACTGAATATTTGTGGAAGTCCTTGTGAAATCAGCTGGCGCAAGGTGTCTGTATCATTGGTGTAGTAACTCATAATGTCACCGTGGTTGTTGGTATCAAAGTATTTTATAGGAAGGTTTTGCATGGTTTTGAACATGCGAGTTCGCATATTGTGTAAAAATCCTTGTGTAACACGAGCCATAAGCTGATTGAAGATTGTAGTGGCAAGAAGGCCAACAATATAGAATACAATCATAATTGTTACAGAGGTTATGATTTTACCTTTTATACTGCTCCAGTCGGAACCTAATCCTTCTATAATATAGGTAGTTAAAGTCTTAATGTAAACGGCAGGCAGAACACCAACGATAGAACTTATGATGATACAGACAATGGTGATGGTAAGCATGCCAGGATAGTCGTGAAACAACAGTTTGAATAAACGTTTCATAGTTCCCTTTTTAATTGCTGGCTTTTGGTTAGGGGCTTTATTTTTCATTGGATTCACCTGCCTTATTCTGAGATTCATATACTTCTTTGTAGATTGCATTGCTTGCTAATAATTCGTCATGAGTACCCATTCCGTCAATGGAACCATTGTCCATTACTAAGATTAAATCGGCATCTTCCACAGAAGAAATACGCTGTGCAATAATAATTTTGGTTGTACCAGGAATTTCACTCTTAAAAGCCTTACGAATCAAGGCGTCTGTCTTGGTATCAACAGCGGAAGTGGAGTCATCAAGAATTAATATCTTAGGTTTCTTTAGGAGGGCACGAGCGATACATAAACGCTGTTTCTGTCCGCCCGAAAGTTGATTCGGGTATGCGTTTGCCCTATCGGCAAGCCCTACGCGTTCAAGCAGTTTCATTGCCTGCGCCTCGGCTTCCGCCTTGGGCATTTTTTTTATTTTTATGGGCGCAAGCGTCATATTTTTAAGTATGGTCATATGCGGAAACAGGTTGAACTGCTGAAACACCATGCCGATCTTCNNCGCTGTTTCTGTCCGCCCGAAACATTGGAACCACCTTGTTCAATATAAGTGTCATATCTTTCAGGAAAACGATTGATAAATTCATCAGCTTGTGCCAATTTACAGATACGTTCCAATTCTTCATCGGAAGCTTTTTCGTTACCCCATCGAAGATTTTCTTTAATAGTTCCTGAAAATAATATGTTTTTCTGAAGT
>DBKX01000327.1:10055-24940 GCA_002297865.1 Lachnoclostridium sp. UBA739 | reverse complement strand
AGATAATCTCTAACATCAATGCCACCAACTTTCACAGCACCTTCCGTTACATCATATAATCGGGAAATAAGCTGAATAAGGCTGGATTTACTAGAACCTGTACCACCAATAATTCCAACTGTCATGCCGGAATCAATGTGGAGATTAATATTGGAGAGTGCCATCTTTTCCGCTTTCAAGGAATATTTAAAACTAACATTTTCAAAATCAATACTGCCGTTAGGGACAGTCATGACTGGTTCATCAGGATTACGCAAATCACTAGTTTCATCTAACACTTCAGCAATACGTTTCGCTGAGGCAGAAGATAGAGTAAGCATTACGAATATCATAGAGAGCATCATAAGGCTCATTAATATCTGCATAGAATATGTAATCATACTAGTTAAAGAACCAATGTTTAAATATGTGCCATGGGTTGACACGATGAGTTTTGAAGCAAAGTATGAAATAAGAATTAAAGAACAGTAGGTACAAAACTGCATCAGTGGTGAGTTAAAAGCTAAGATGGTTTCTGCTTTGGTAAAATCTTTTCTAACATCATCAGAAGCAGCATGGAATTTTTCTTTTTCATAATCTTCACGAACAAAACTTTTTACAACTCGCATACCTTTGATATTTTCCTGTACAGAGTTGGCTAGATTATCGTATTTCTTAAATACTGCATGGAACAATGGCATAACTTTGTAAATAATAAATCCAAGGAAAAATCCAAGGAAAGGAATAAATCCTGCGAAAATCCAAGCAAGTTTTTTTCCGACACTAAAAGACATAATAAATGCAAATATAAGCATAAGTGGACTTCGTACTGCAATACGAATAATCATCATGAATGCCATCTGAACATTTGTAACATCCGTTGTCAATCTGGTAACAAGGGATGAAGTTGAGAATTTATCAATATTGGAAAAGGAATATTCCTGTACTTTGTAAAACAGGTCATGACGAAGATTTTTGGCAAAACCAGCAGAAGCTGTTGCACAAAGCCAGCCAGCAATGGAGCCAAATAAAAGTGATAAGATCGCCATACCCAATAAACCAATTCCGTATCTGGTGATTACGTCCATGCTACAGCCATCTTGTATGTTGTCAATCAGGGACTTCGTAATCATTGGAATAATACATTCGCAAACTACTTCGCCGATCATCATGATAGGTGTCAGAATTGTCACAGTTCGATATTCGCGAATGCTCTTACTAAGACGTTTAATCATAATTTCCTCCTATATATTGTAAATTTGTATGTAGAATATCAAAACCTTAATTCGTTAGATTTTGAAATATTCTGTCTAGATATTGATGCAACTTTGAAATATCTTCATCCGTAAACCCTTCTACCATTACAGATTCGATATGCCTGATATCTTGCCTGATTTTGTTATCACAGCTAAGCGCTTTCTCTGTAATTGTAATCTGCTTGCAACGACAATCAGAACCAGAGTAACTGCAGCTCACAAAACCTTTTGCTTCAAGTCTCGATATGATGCCGGAAACAGTTGCGTTAGATAATTCAAATTCGTTTAAGATATCTTTCTGGTAGATAGTTTCCTTTTGATGAGTGCAAAGGTATTTCAGTACGTGCATCTGCGTTGATGTTAAGTTTAAGTTCTGTCCATCCTTGCATAAGTGCTTTTTCAACGAATTATTGATGGATTTGATTTTAGGACCGATGTGTTCGCTGGTATTCATCTTTGCCTCCTTTATATTTATGTTGCATGCTACATGTTTGTGCGTATTCTATATTAAAGCAAAAAAAAATAATTTGCAATGATTTCTTACATATAAATTGTAAAATTCCACAAACTACGAAAGAATTAAGAAAGGTGGATAAAAGAGATGATGAAATTTTTTAAGTGTAATAATAATGGATTAGTGATACCGATTACTCATGTATTTACCGATGAGCAAAGTTTAACAGATGCAAAAGAAATCACACCAAACAGTGTTGATGCTGCTACAGAAAAACATATGCCTGTGGTAACAATCAGTGGAAATACAGTTACAGTAAATGTTGGCAGTGTTACTCATCCTATGACAGAAGAACACTTAATTACAACGGTAGTTTTAGAAACACAGAACGGTGCACAATATAAATTCTTAACTCACGATAAGGAACCAATCGTGCATTTTTGCTTACATTCTACAGAAAAACCAGTAGCAGCTTATGCGTACTGTAATCTTCACGGACTATGGAAAGTAGAGATTAATCCATAATAGATATATGCATAATGGACAAGATAGGGACAAGTTAGTTCACCAGCTTCTCCCCGTTTGCTGGCTATAATATGTAACAATAAGAAACTTCAACGTTTGTATTACAATGTGGGTGCTTAAAATGCACCCACTTCCAAAGAGATGGAACGTGAACTTCATATGATTTACAAAATGACATCAATGAAATGAGTCATTTTTTTTCAGAAATTTATTTGCATGCAACATTTTTTTTACTATAATACACTTATTAATTGAAATGCATTTCCATACGAGAGGAGAAAGACATGGAATTACAAGAGCAGCTTGTTTTGCGTGCCAAAAACAATGATGCAGAAGCTTTTGCACAGCTTTATCAATCTATATATAAAGATCTATATCGTTTTGCTGTTTATACTTTACAAAATCAGCAGGATGCCGAGGACGTAGTTAGTGATGCAGTGCTGGATGCTTACCGTAACATGTACCAGTTAAAGGACCCAACGGCCTTTAAAAGCTGGATGTTTACAATTGTAAGCTGCAAATGCAAAAAGAAAATAAAAGAATATAAAAGCAAGTGGGAGGAGATTCCACAAAACTTGGTGGGAGATATTCGGGATTTGTCCGAAAATGTTGGTGTTTTACAGGCACTAGGCACTTTGACAGAAGAAGAACGGCTGATTGTTACGATGAGCGTATTCGGAGGATATAAAGGCAAAGAGATTGGTTCTATTTTACATAAAAAACATAGCACCATTCGTTCGAAATATCGGCGAGCATTAGAAAAGTTAAGGAAAGAAATGGTATATGAAATGGAGTAGAACGGAGGTTTTGTATGAAGAGGATAGAGTTTGACCAAGATGACAATAAATGGCTGGAGGATAGGATGTTGCAGGAAAGCCAAGAAATTAAAATACCAGAATCCTTAGAACCAGAAAATATGCTAGTCAAATTACAAGAAGTGAAACAGAAACATCCAAACCAGGGATGGAAAAAGTCCATGGTAATAGCAGCGTCCTTTGTACTTGTTGCAGGAGTATCCTTGTATACAGGAAGGATTTTGGAAAAAAGCAATCAAAAGCCTCATAAAATTGAGCCAGTACAAGTAACACAGGAATCAGAAGATAAGCAGGAAAGTGAGGTTTTGGAAACTGAAGATAAAGCTGAGCGAAAAGAAGAAGTAAAAAAAGAGGATGTACCTAAAAAAACTCAGACAGATAGCAAGAAAAATAAAGAAAACAAAAAACAGGAAGAGGGTCATATGGATTCAACCGATCAGAGTGAAAAGAAGATTCCAGTAAGTGAACCTAGAAGTTTTGTAGAAGGGAATGGAAAGCGTTCTGTAACAGATGGTACAACAATCTATTCGGGAGAAGGAAAAGAGGTTGTCATTCAGGAATTTGTCTCGAATGAGGTAAAAGAGGTCGCACGCATAAATGTAAATCAGATGGCAAAAGAATTTTATCTCCTTTCTGACAAGCTAGTATGTGTTGCGTCGGATGATAATAACGGAACCATAGTTAGTACGTACGATGTATCGGATAAGACAGAACCACAGGAAGTGACGACACTTTCTGTAGATGGAAATTATCAGTGTTCCTATCAGGATGGTGATAACGTATATATATTTACAGATAAAGANNAAGGAAAAATGCAGAAGGTAGATGTGGAGAATAATGGGGCAAATACATTCGCTATAGAAGAAACCGATGCAAAATATTTTGTGTCAGAGGGGTCTGTGTATGCATTAAAGAAAAGTGACCAGGGAACCAGAATTCAGAGTTATCAATTAGAGGGGGATTCTTTACAGGTGGGAGAAAGTACAGAATGCAACGTTCCTCTAAAGAATATTATTGCAATTCAAGGTAAAGATTCTAATCTGGAACTATTAGCAGCAGAAACAGATGGTGTACGTATTCAAAGGTACGATAATCAGATGCGTCTGATTAACGATAAGAAAAACAGTCTTGGAGAACAAGTATTTGCAGGTGAGTTTACGGATAGTGGAATTCTAGTGTTTAGCAATGATACCTCTGGTATTCGGTTAAACATGTTACAAAATGACAGCTTAGAAACAAAAGACACTGTATCTTTAGAAGATACGGAAAGTGTGTCCATAGGGGATTTGACATTAACGGATGATGGTACAAAGTTCGGATTTGTAACAAATAATGCAGATTCTAAGGAAAACACATATTATGTCTATGACTATAGTGAAAATGGTGGATTTTCAGAAACAAAAACAAAGCAAGTGTGCATAGAGAAAGTAGAAAATGATTTCGTAATTGGAGATTCCGTGTTATTAGCAGATAAAGAAGGGATCGAAGTATTGATGGAGTAGAAAGCACTTCTTTGGAACGAGAACGAAACAACTGGAAACCTTGCATTTTAAACCATTATGGTATACTATACTTACTTAGAATAACGATAAAGATTTAGAATTTATGGTGTTTACTAATTATATGAGAACAAAGGACACCAAGATGGAGGAAATTATGACTTATCCAGTAGTGAAAATAAAAAAAGGCGAAGGCAGACAATTTAAAGCTGGTGGCTTGTGGATATATGACAACGAGATAGATGTAATCGAAGAAGGTGCACAGAACGGTCAGTTCGTGAAAGTAGTGGATTTTGATGATTACCCATTAGGAGTCGGATTTATTAACACTAACTCCAAAATTACAGTAAGAATGATGACTAAAAATGCAGATGCCGTAATTGACCGAGCATTTTTAAAGAAGCGTGTAGAAGATGCATGGGATTATCGAAAGAAAACCGTAGACACAAGTAGTTGCCGCGTCATTTTTGGTGAGGCAGATTTCCTGCCAGGCTTGGTAATTGATAAGTTTACAGATGTTTTAGTTGTGGAGTCTTTAGCATTAGGAATCGACAATGTGAAACTAGAGATTATTGAACTTTTAAAGGAAGTTCTTGAAAAAGATGGCATACACATCCGTGGTGTTTATGAACGAAGTGATGCAAAAGTTCGTAAATTAGAAGGAATGGAATGCTACAAAGGATTCTTTGGAGAAGAATTTGCTACAAAAGTGCAGATTGTAGAAAATGGCGTGAAATACTATGTAGATGTGGCAGAAGGTCAGAAAACAGGATTTTTCCTTGACCAAAAATACAATCGTAAAGCAATTCACCCAATGTGTAAAGGTGCAAAAGTATTAGACTGCTTTACCCATACAGGTTCCTTTGCCTTAAATGCTGCAATTGCTGGAGCGAAAAGTGTGTTAGGTGTGGATGCATCTGAACTTGGCTGTGAGCAGGCAAGGGAAAATGCAAAATTAAATGGTTTTGAAGATATTGTAAAATTCCAGTGCGCAGATGTATTTGACCTGCTTCCTAAATTAGAGGAGCAAGGAGAAAAGTTTGATATGGTAATTTTAGACCCACCGGCATTTACAAAGTCACGTTCTTCTATTAAAAATGCGACGAAGGGGTATCGTGAAATTAATATGCGAGGACTGAAACTTGTAAAAGATGGAGGTTATCTTGCAACTTGTTCTTGTTCTCATTTTATGGATACAGAATTATTTACTGAGACAATCAAGCAGGCAGCAAGAAGCGCTCATAAGAGATTAAGACAGGTTGAATTCCGTACACAGGCTGCGGATCATCCGATATTATGGGCAGCAGATGAGTCATTGTACTTGAAATTCTATATTTTCCAAGTAGTAGAAGAACGTTATTAATAGAAGAATTAGAAGGCTGGATAGGCATAAGCTTGTCCAGCCTAAAAGTTTATGTTGGGATAAATCGAGCAAAAGAATTAATTGCTTGCTTAACAGGAGGATTAGAATGGATTTTTTAGATGCAATGAAGTTTGTGGAAAGTCGAAATCCTGGAGGAATGGTTTTGGGGCTGGATGCTGTCACCAAGTTACTAGAACGTTTTGACAATCCACAAAACCAGTTAAAGTTTATACATATAGCTGGTACTAATGGGAAAGGTTCTGTAGGAGCTTATATTGCCAATATTTTGGTAGCTGCGGGATACAAAGTTGGTCGATATGTATCTCCAACGATTTTGGAATACTGTGAGAGAATTCAAGTGATGGAAGGAGATACTTGTGCGTATATTACAAAGGAAGCAGTAGGAGAGAAGATAGAGAGGATACAGACAGCAGTACAGGCAATGGAGGAAGCAGGAGAACCTTTGCCAACGGCGTTTGAGATTGAGACAGCGATGGCTTTCTTGGAATTTAAAGATCAAAAGTGCGATTATGTTGTGTTGGAAGTGGGGTTAGGTGGCATTGAAGATGCAACCAATGTAATTGAGACGGTGGAACTTTCGGTGCTGACTTCTATTAGTATGGATCATATGCACATTTTGGGTGATACAATTGAAGAGATTACAGAGAAAAAGGCAGGAATTATAAAGCAAGGTGTAGAGGTGGTTTGTTATGATTATAGAGATTATGAGAATGGCGAACGCATACAGAACGTGATAGATAGAGTTTGCCAGGAACAAGGTGCAAGATGTTATAGGACAGATTTTACAAAGTTGACAGAGCAATCGTTTACGTTAGAGAAAACGTGTTTTTCATATGATGGTGTAGCTTATGAAACAAAGCTGCTTGGTGAAAATCAGCCAAAGAATGCAACACTTGCAATTGAGGTGGCTAAGGTGTTAAGGGATAAAGGGGTGCGTATTACAGATGAGGTAATGCAAAGTGGATTGAAAAGAACGGAATGGAAAGGGAGATTTTCTGTTGTTAATCAGCAGCCTTTAGTGATTGTGGACGGGGCGCATAATGAAGATGCGGCAAAATCCCTTGCAAAAACACTTAAAATGTACTTCGTAGGGAAGAAGGTTACCTTTGTTGTTGGAATATTTGCGGATAAGGAATATGAAAAGATTCTTAGGATTACTTGTCCGTATGGTGAAAAAGTTTATTGTATTGAGACAGAGAATCCAAGGGCATTACCGTCTGAGAAGCTTGCGGAAGTGGCGAGAAGGTATGTGGATGATGTAGTTGATGCAAAGAGTGTAGAACAGGCACTTGATTTGGTGTATGCTAGAAGGGATGAAGTGGTTATTTGTTTTGGGTCATTATCGTTTTTGGGGGAAGTGTATAGGTATTTGAAATATAAAATATGTAAATAATGTAAAAAGAGTTTGTGGTGGAAATAACAATTTGCTATAATCATGCTAGGGGAAGCAAAAATGTTCTCATCAAAATTTGAGAGGATTGTTTTGATACTCCGTTTTTATTATATAGGATATTGGAAAAACTGAAAATTGCGTTTATAATTGAATGAAAGAGTCTAAACTTATAGTAGAGTTATGAAAAAATAGCATGTAGGTAAGGATTATATTTCCTTGGAAGGGGATAAAATGAAATTATATATAGAAAATATCGGTAAATTAGACAGTGCAAATATTGAACTAAATGGAATAACTGTTATTGCGGGTGAGAATAATGCAGGGAAGAGTACAGTTGGAAAAGCGTTATTTGCAGTAACTGAGGTATTATATAATTATAATGAATATGTGGAAAGTACGGTTAAAAATGCATTAAGTAAAATTATTTCAGATTATGGGAAGCAGTTAGAATTGTTGTGTAGTGAGTATTTTGAATTAGAAAGTAGATTTAGGAGAAAACCTGCGAAAATTGAAAAAATAGAAAATAGATGTATAGCTGTTCTTTGTAAAGATTTTAACGAAAGAAAAAACACTAGCATAGATAAGCATTTACAAGAATATACCCAACGTTATATTGAGACATACAGATGTAATAAAGAGAAATGTCTTGAGGAAGCAGAAATACGTAAAGAAAAAGCAAAAAATCGTTTGCTTGATTTGTGGGAAGTGCAAGAGAATGAATTGGGGGCTGAAAAGGCAACAAAAGTATTTGGCCAAGTATTTGGTTATCAAATAAATAAGTTGCAGAAAATATCTTGTGAAGGAAAAGTATTTTTAGAAGATGATTATGGGAAGAAGTCGGAAATTCTTTTTAGTGAAAATAAATGTGTAAGTTTGGATTATAAAACACCAATAATGGAAAAAGCATATTTTATTGAAAATTCAAGATGTCTGGATATGGTTAATGAAATTCCATTATTTTATAGGTATTTGAGGGAATCAGTCAAAGAGCAACTTTCTGTATTAAAGAAGTATTTTGTTGAAATTAATTTAAGGCAGATGCTTTGTCCTCAAGGAATATACTCCTCCTTTGGGTGGGGAAGTGCAGTTGATACTGAAAGCGTACTAGCAAATGAGGAAGATGATTCAAATGATCTTGAAATAACGGCTATGCAAAAAAAGTTTGATAAAGTATTACATCTTATAAGAGAAGCCATACCAGGAGAATGTAAATATAAATCAGGAAAAATACAATACTGGGAACAGGGAAGTGATAAACCTATTATGTTACCAAATCTGTCAACAGGATTGAAATCTATGATTTTGTTGGAAAGTTTGATTTCACTTGGGATGCTTACAACAGATAGTATATTGATTCTTGATGAGCCAGAAATTAATTTACATCCAGAATGGCAATTATTGTATGCTCAGATAATCGTCGAATTGCAGAAAGCGTTAGGTATAAAAATTCTTTTAACCACACATAGTCCTTATTTTTTGAAAGCAATTCAGTCTTATGCTTTACAGGAAAAGTCGATAGGCAAATGTAAATTTTATTTAGCAGAAAATATAGATGATGATACAGAAATAACTGATTTTACAAAAAACACAAATGTACTTTTTAGAACATTAGCAGAACCGCTTAGAAAACTGAAACAGATGGAGTATGAAGAAGACGAATGAAAAAGATAGATGAGGAAAAATTTCAAAAAGAGCTAGGCTTTCCAGTTGAAACTCTTGAAAAAATAAGTGAAGATACAAAGCATAAAGAATGTCTCATCGACAGCAGATTAACAGCAGTCAATTTTGATGAAGTTGCAGAAAAGTACTGTAAAGAAAATGGAATGATGAAATATCCTGCTACGAACGATGCACTTTATCTATGGGACGAACACTGGTATTTTATAGAGTTTAAAAATGGAGAAATCGTTGACGACAATCGGTCTGGCGATGATGGAATTCATGCAAAAGTAAGTGAATTAAGAGAAAAGATATTATCAAGTTTAAATGTGCTTTTTTCAGTGGCACAAGATAAAAAATTCAAAGAGAAATTTTCATTTTTTGAGCCCAGCATAATGTATACATGCAAAAATATGACATACATACTCGTATATAATGATTTGAAGAATAAAAAGATTACAAAGGCAGATGAAGCTGGATGGATAAAGCAGATAAATAATGGACTATTTGATAAAGAAATTGAACATTTTAGGACAAATTATCGGGACTTGATTGAGAAAAGAAAGCAGAAATCATTTGAAAAGATGTTATCTGGATCAACTACCACGTTAGAAGAAACAGAAAAAGTAAAAAAGTATTTTGAACATGCAATTACCTCAAATTGGTTTATTAGTCTGATTCATGACATACGAAATAATATGGACGAATCGTTGGATGGTGCGTTCGACGATATTTTAGATGATGTTTCACAAGATGCAGGATTGCCATTATTGCGATTTGGATTAGATAAATATGCAAACAGAGAGTTTAAAGAGGTTTTTACATATACAGGTGATGTTGTGCAGCCGGATGGAACATATAAACATGGTGAATTTTATAAAAAGTTTACCAAAGTTTTTGAGGAAAAAGAAAGTGAACTTAAAAGGATAGAGGCAAATTAAAAAGCCTCTATCTTTTTTAGTTCACCCCTTATTGCCACTTTTTTCGAATAATGTTATAATTCAATACGAATTTGAAACTTCTTGGAAGGATGATAATATGGATAAGAACAAAATTGAAGAAGCAGTCAGGCTATTTTTAGAAGGCATCGGGGAAGATGTAGACCGTGAAGGTTTGCAAGAGACTCCTTCCAGAATTAGTACGATGTGTGAAGAACTATTTGCAGGAATAGGAAAAGACGCCAAAGAACCTTTGAGTAAGACATTTACCGCATCCAATAACGAAATGGTAATCGAGAAAGATATCACATTTTACTCAGTATGCGAACATCACTTTTTACCTTTCTACGGGAAGGTACATATTGCATATATACCAGATAAAAAAGTGGTAGGCTTAAGTAAATTAGCGAGAACAGTAGAAGTATATGCTAGGAGAGCTCAGATTCAAGAGCAGATGACAAGCCAGATAGCAGAGGACATTATGGAGCATTTAAAACCGAAGGGCGTCATTGTATACATAGAAGCAGAACATATGTGTATGACCATGCGTGGTATTAAAAAACCAGGGTCAAAAACGGTTTCCTTTGTATCAAAAGGTGTGTTTTTAGAAGATGAATCATTAAAACAGACATTTTTTCAGCTAATTAGAGGTTAAGAATGGAACGATTATATAAACTGCTTGAAATGAGGGAATATATTCAGGCGCAGCAAATGATAGAAAAATTTGAAGAAAAGCGAATTTACTGTGGCCATGGTAAGGAGCATGCTCGTGATGTGGCAAGAATCGCATATATGATTTCATTGGAAGAAAAGATGGCATTTGACAAAGAGATGATTTATGTAATGGCTTATATGCATGACATAGGACGTGCCTATGAATATCAAGATGCCTGTTCTCACGAATCGGGAAGTATTGTAATGGCGTTAAACTGGCTTCCAAAATGCGGTTTTAATGAACAAGAGATCGAACAGATAGTAGAGGCAATCAAAACCCATAGGCAGAAGGAACAGGCAAAAGAACAGACTCTAGGAGCGCTTTTGTACCGTGCAGATAAATTATCCCGCGACTGTTTTTGCTGTAAGGCAAGCGACACTTGCAAGTGGCCGCCAGAAGCAAAGAACAAGCAAATCATATATTAGTTTAGGAGGCAACAAGGATGATACAGAATATGCAGATAGGAAACAAGACATTTGATATGGGCAGGACTCATGTTATGGGAATTTTGAATGTGACACCAGATTCCTTTTCAGACGGTGGAAGTTGGAATAGCTTAGACAAGTCTTTAAAGCATGTGGAAGAAATGGTTCAGGATGGTGTTGCTATCGTTGATGTAGGTGGAGAATCCACACGTCCTAATTACACAAAGATATCAGATGAGGAAGAAATGGAACGTGTTGTTCCAGTAATTGAGGCGATTAAAAACAACTTTGACATACCAGTTTCCATTGATACTTATAAATCACAGGTAGCGAAAGCGGCATGTAGTGCAGGCGCGGATTTAGTAAATGATATTTGGGGACTCAAATATGACCCCAAGATGGCAAAAGTGGTAAAGGATTATGATAAAGCGGTATGTATCATGCATAATCGACAGAATACAGAGTACATAAACTTTCTGAATGATTGGGTACAGGATTTAAAAGAATGCATTCAGATTGCCCATAATGCTGGAATAGATGATAGTAAAATCATCCTAGATCCAGGAGTGGGATTTGCAAAAACATACGAAATGAATCTTTTAGCCATGAAACACTTGGAGGAGCTACATAAATTAAATTTTCCAGTACTTCTTGGAGCTTCTAGAAAATCTGTCATAGGATTGACACTGGATCTTTCCGTAACGGAACGGGAAGAAGGAACAATGGCAACAACCGTAATGGCAGTTATGAAAGGCTGTCAGTTTGTAAGAGTACATGATGTAAGGGCAAATGTACGTGCAATTCGCATGACGGAAGCTATCTTACATGCAGAATCATAAAGGAGAAAGCAATTGGATAAAATTGAGATTCGTGACTTAGAAGTGTATGCACACCATGGTGTGCTGGAGGAAGAAACTGCATTAGGACAGAAATTTCTCATTTCGTTAGAATTAGGCCTTGATACAAGAAAAGCAGGTAAGACAGATGTGTTGGAGAATTCGGTAAGTTACGCAGAAGTCGTTCATTTTGTAAATCAGTATCTGCAGGAATATACATTTAAATTACTAGAAGCAGCAGTGGAGCATGTGGCAGAAGAGATTTTAATACGCTTTCCAGTAGAAGAGGTAAAAGTAGAACTTAAGAAGCCTTGGGCACCAATTTTGTTACCCATGGACACAGTGGCTGTTTCTATTAAGAGAAAGTGGAACATGGTGTGTTTAAGCATAGGTTCTAATATGGGAGATACCAAAAAGAATTTAGAAGATGCAATCAAGATGCTTTCAGACAATCCAAAGATTCGTGTGGAGAAAGTATCAGGATTCATTGTTACAAAGCCATATGGTGGAGTAGAACAGGACGATTTTCTTAATGGAGCATTGCTTATAAAGACGTTGCTTTCACCCAATGAACTGCTAGAGGTAATAGGTGTGATTGAGCAGGCACTTAAGAGGGAACGTCTCATTCATTGGGGACCAAGAACCATTGATTTAGATATCCTTCTTTATGAAGAAGAAGTGGTACGGGAACCGAACCTAATCATCCCCCATATAGAAATGCATTTGCGTGATTTTGTATTGCGTCCCTTAGTACAGATAGCGCCATGGGCAAAGCATCCATTGCTTCAAAAAACTGTTTTCCAGCTCTTTTTGGAGTTGCAGCAAAAGGAAAGCAATGACAAATAATTAGCCCAGCATATAGGAAAGGACTAGATTTGAATGAAATGTCATTCAGACCTAGTCCTTTCTATGTAGAATATTAATTATTTTATTACTGGTGGGTCGAATAGATTAAGTTTTGGATTCTTTTCATCTGCAATTACATATTCATTGTCTGTATCGAATTCACGAAAGAAAACATAGTTGCTTGTTGTATTAATATTGCAGAAGTTCCCTTTGAGCAGAACGTCATGTTCTTTCGTTTCCATATCCATCTGGCAGATACAACTGTTTTCTTGATCATCAATCTGATAATACATGAAGTTTCCGTTTAAGCTAAAGTTATAAGTGAGAACGTGGTCATTTACAAGCACTTCAGGATTCGAACCGTCTAAATCTAATCTAGTTAATGCATAATTATTGTTTAAATCAATAAAATAGATTTTGTTTTGGAAGACCAGTACATTGGAGCAGTTTCCGTCATAAAATAAATCATAAGAGTCATCTTTTAGTGACATTTTATATATTTTATGATCATTCTTAGTGCCACAGAAATATAAACTGCCATTGTGAAGACCTATCGGACTCACCGGACTTTCAAATAAACATTTCCCTTCTTTTTCATCAATTTTGGTTTTGTATAGATATAAGCCATCTTTCTTTGTGTAATGCTGGTAGTATAGATAGTTTCCAAATAAGGAAACACTTCCAATAGCATCTCCATATAAGGTTTGTATATGTTTTCCTTTGCGATCACTACGGAATAGTCCTACTCCACCAGAAGAAAGAGCAGAACCTGAGTTTTTGGCTTTCGCAGCTTTGTATTTATTACTTCTGCCTGCATAATATATGTATTTTCCAGCACAATTAATATCAGAAACTGTACTTGTTCCGAGTCGTTTGAAATTCTTACAGTTCAAATCCATAGAATAAAGTTTTTCGTAATCGTTTAAGTTGCTAAAATAAATAGTGTCGCCCTCTTCGCAATAATACCCGTTGTTCATTAAGTTTCCAGGTGTATTGCCAGTGGTCATGTCATCATTGTAGACAATTTTATTTGTCATATTTGCATATACGATTAGGACAGCAATGATTGCAACCATAATAATTGGAAATAATATTTTCCTTTTCAATGTAATACCTCCTATAGTTCTATCTAATCGTATTATAGATTACCAAAACTTGCAATGCAACCCCAACTTGTGGCCTAGTTCTTCTTGTTATTTTAAAAACCCTATTATATAATAGGGTTCGTGATGTATCATTACGTACATAGAAAGTACTTAACGAGAACATAATGTAAGAAACAATGGAAGGAACGAGAACAATGGATTTAAACGAAAGCAGACAGAAAATAGATGCAATTGACAGGCAGCTAGTAGAGTTGTTTCAAGAGAGAATGGGCGTTTCAGTAGAAGTTGCGAAATACAAACAAAAAACAGGTAAGAAAATTTATGATAAACAAAGAGAAGAGCAGATTCTTGAAAAGTTAGGAAATATGGCAAATGATGAATTTAACAAACAGAGCGTACAGGAGTTGTATACTCAGATTATGTCTATAAGCCGAAAATTGCAGTATGCTTTGCTAAAACGTGAAGAGGTAAAACATAATTTAACTCCCGTAAAGCAGCTTGATATGGAGAATAAAAAGGTTGTGTTTTACGGAGAACGAGGCGCGTATACAGAACAGGCAATGTTAGAATTCTTTGGCGAAAATGTGGAATCCTATGCAGTGAAAACTTTTAAAGATGTTATGGAAGAGTTAAGAGACGGTAAAGCTGATTATGGGGTTTTGCCAATTGAAAATTCTTCAACAGGCGGAATTACAGACTGTTTTGACTTGTTAATCGATTATGATAATTATATTGTAGGAGAGCATGAACTGAAAGTAGACCAGTGTCTTTTAGGATTACCAGGCGCTAAAATTGAAAATCTAAAAAAGGTATTTTCACATGAGCAAGGACTTTTACAATGTGCAACATTTTTAGAGGAGTATCCAGATATGGAACAGATACCTTATATGAGTACAGCAATTAGTGCTAAAATGGTGGCAAAAGAGCAGAATCCAGAGTTTGCAGCGATTGCAAGTAAAAGAGCAGCTAAATGCTATGGACTTAGTGTTCTGAAAGAAAATATTAATTACGAAACTACTAATGCAACACGCTTTATTATTGTTTCGAGAGAGCCA
>DBKX01000327.1:7228-10020 GCA_002297865.1 Lachnoclostridium sp. UBA739 | reverse complement strand
CTATTTAGAAGACTCTAATAAAGTGAGCATTTGTTTTCAGTTGCCTCATGAGTGTGGTTCTTTGTATAACATGATTTCACATTTTATTTTTAATAATTTAAATATGACTAAAATTGAATCTAGACCGATTGAAGGTAAGAAATGGGAATACCGTTTCTTTGTAGAAGTAGAAGGAAATCTTGAGCAGCCAGGAGTGCAGAATGCAATCTATGGTATTCAGGAAGAGGCAAGGAGCTACCGGATTTTGGGAAATTTTAAAACAGTATAAATTAAAAAGAAATTGAAATCGTTCACAAAGTCAACATATTTTACTGGTAAACTCTTAATTAAACAGAGGATAGGTGAAAGGAGATTTTAGTAATGAATAACGACGACTTCAATAACGAGAATAACATAGACAATAACGCAGGAAACAGACAAAACGAAACCAGTGGATATGGAACTCCACAGAATCAATCTCCAAGTGGAAACTCATATCAAAACAATACTCAGGATAATGGTTATAACAACAATGGTTATCAGAACTATAACCAATACGGTTCTCCAAATCAGGGAAATGGTAATTTTAATTACAATTCATCGCCGAATGGTTCGAATCATAACAACAATAATAAATGGAAAAAAATTGTGGCAGGAATTTCTATTGCAGCAAGTGTTTTTGTAGTAGGCAGTGTTGGATTCTACGGTGTAAGCCAGGTAGCAGACCAGTTAAATGGTGTGAATAAAAACAATCAGGTTGCAAGCAGTGAAAAGCCAGGAAAAAGTGACGACCCTAATGCTACATCAGACCCAGCTTTGGATGTGACAGAGGAAGCCACTGGTGTTTCTGATTCTGTTTCTAATGTAGCTGAAAATGTTATGCCTTCGATTGTTTCTATCACAACGACAGCAACAGAGACAGTTAGTGATTTCTTCGGCAGAACGTATTCAGAAGATGTACAAGGCAGTGGCTCCGGCATTATCATAGGACAGAACAGCAACGAAGTGTTAGTTGCAACCAATAACCACGTTATTTCTGGACAGGGTGCAACCGTAGAACTAACATTTAAAGATGGAAAGTCTGTAAAAGGAACTGTAAAAGGTGCAGATCCAAGTTCAGATCTTGCGGTTGTTTCAGTTAAGTTTGCAGATATTTCAGATGATACGAAAGAACAGATTAAAGTGATTAGTATCGGTGATTCCGATAAAACGAAAGTAGGTGAAGTTGCCATTGCAATCGGTAATGCTTTAGGATATGGACAGTCTGTTACAGTAGGACATATAAGTGCCTTAGACAGACAGATTGCAGTAGAAGATTCTTCTATGACATTAATGCAGACAGATGCAGCTATCAATCCTGGTAACAGTGGTGGAGCATTATTGAATGCGAAAGGACAGTTAATCGGTATCAATTCTGCCAAGACAGCTACAACAGAAGTTGAAGGTATGGGATATGCAATTCCAATATCAGATGCACTTCCTATTATCCAGGATTTAATGGAAGGAAAGAGCGAATCGAATGGCAATTCTGCTTACTTAGGAATTGTAGGACAGGATGTGAATAAGAGTTATTCTCAAAGGTTTAACATTCCTGAAGGAGTTTACGTTACAGAAGTTGCAGAAGGTTCACCAGCCGAGAAGGCAGGAATTAAAACTGGAATGGTTATCGTAGGACTTGATGGAAAAGAGATTAAAACAACAGACAACTTAATGAAAGTATTAAATTCCTTGCGAGTTGGAGATATGGTTTCCATTAATGTAGCAATTAATAATGGTGGAAAATATGAAACGAAAGAGTTAACAGTAACAATGGGATCAAAATCAGAACAGGATAAAGATTCTGGTTCTAAGTCAAAATCAAATCAAAATCAGAATCCTAATGGTAATGATAATGGAAACGGAAATGGAAACGGAAATGATTACAATTATGATGATCCATTCGGTTTCTTTGGAAATTAAATCAATAGAAGAAAAGCTCTCACATTGGTGGGAGCTTTTCTTTATAAATAGAATTATTCTCGACTGGCCAAAATATCTTCCACAACATCCGCATACTGTTCCCAAACAGGATAGTTAACGTGGGAGACATAGCGATTCATATAATAATTCAACAATTCAAGACATTTTTCTAAATACTCGGAACGAGCGTTTTCTAACACAATAGAATCCCCATTAATAGTAGGCCATTTGGAAAAATCAATAGATTCTGCATGTAGTACCTGATTCGAAAAAATAGTCATACACCTCAACCCTTTCTGAATGTTTGTTTTGTTCAGTAAAAGTATTGACTTTTTTTATTGTATTAAACATATAATTCTTTTGTGCATGTATAAATAGTGAATTCATGATGCCACGTTTACATTTACAGTAGAATGGGCTATACTTTGTAATGCAAGAAGAAATTATCATAGAGGAGATATTAAGATGAAGACAGGATTAGTACTAGAAGGTGGATCATGCAAAGGAATTTTTACAGCGGGAGTACTAGATTATTGGATGGAACAAAATCTCTATTTTCCATATGTTGTTAGTGTATCTGCAGGAACTTGTAATGCTCTAAATTACATTGCTAATCAAATCGGCAGAACGAAGCAATGTATGATTCCTGACAAGGAAAATAGATATTATGGAATGAAACGCCTAATAAAAACTGGTCATATTTTAGATTTAGACCGTGTCTTTCATGAGTATGCTTACAATCAGTTTCCCTATGATGGAAAAACATATTTTCAGTCAAAGGTAAAGAATGAAATTGTTGTGACAAATTGTAATACTGGTGAAGCAGAGTACTTAACAGAACAGAAAGATTTAGA
>DBKX01000327.1:0-7197 GCA_002297865.1 Lachnoclostridium sp. UBA739 | reverse complement strand
TGTAGTTTGCCACTGTTAGCGAACATGGTTGAGATAGATGGGCAAAAGTACTTAGACGGAGGAATGGCAGATTCAATTCCAGTAATCCGTGCTATGGAAGAGGAAAAATGTGATCGAGCCGTTGTTATCATGACTCATAATAAAGGATACGTACCATCTGTTTCAAAGCAGTTAAGAAGACTATATTCACGAAAATATCATAAATATCCAGAGTTTCTACAAGCGGTACTCAATCGTCCAGAAATGTATCAGAAGGAACTGGATGCATTAGAAAAATATGAAAAGGAAGGGCGAGTGCTCGTCATCCGTCCAGAGCAGCCAGCAGTCAAAAGAATGGAGCGTAACAATGAAAAATTGGAACATTTTTTTGAGCATGGTTATCAAGTTGGAAAAGATACATTTGAAAATGTAATGAAATTTATAAATGAGGATTCGTAATGAAAAAGTTGTATTATGCACCATTAGAGGGAATAACGGGTTACGTTTATCGAAACACGCATAAGAAATATTTTGGAAATGTAGATAAATATTATCTGCCTTTCATCGTAACAAATCAGACTGGAAAGCTTAAATCAAAGGAATTACATGATATTTTGCCTGAAAATAATAAAGGTATTCATGCAGTTCCGCAGATTTTAAGTAATAATGCTGGGCAGTTTCTTAAAATGGCTGAGTTTTTAGAAGGTTATGGTTATCAGGAGATTAATCTTAATCTTGGTTGTCCTGCCAGAACGGTTGTGACGAAAAAGAAAGGGTCTGGATTGCTGGCATATCCAGAAGAGTTAGACCGTTTTCTGGAGACGGTGTACGATGGAATAAAGATTAAACTTTCGATAAAAACCAGAATTGGGCTGGAGTCGCCAGAAGAATTTGAGGAGATACTTGGTATTTATAATCAGTATCCAGTGGAAGAACTAACCATACATCCGAGAGTGCAAAAGGATTTTTATAAAAATACACCAAATTTAGAAGTGTTCCGTATGGCATTACAGGAAAGTAAAAATCCTGTTTGTTACAATGGAGACATTTTTACGGTTGACGATTATAAGAAGTTTCGCAAAGAATTTCCACAGGTGGATGCTGTTATGCTTGGCAGAGGACTGTTAAGAAATCCTGGTCTTGGAGATGAGATTATGGAAGGAAAACAATTGCAGAAAGATACGTTGCGGGCATTTCATGATGAACTTTGCGCTGGGTATCAGGAGATTATGTCTGGTGATAGGAATGTGCTGTTTAAGATGAAAGAAGTGTGGTTCTATATGGGACAATCTTTTGTGGATGCAGATAAGTATTTGAAAGAGATTCGGAAGGTGAACCGATTAAGTGAATATCTGAGTATTGTGGAGAGATTGTTTGGAAAATGTGAATTAGTAGATACCAAGCTTTAGCACCAACCCCCTTATTCTTCATATGATATTATATAAAACTTTATCATACAGAAGGAGAACAGGGGGATTTTTTCGTGAAGAAAATGTATCGTGTGGTAAGTCTTTGCTTATGTTTTATTATGTGTTCCTGTCTAGCCTCAGGATGTGGAAAGCACAATAAGTATACAGAAGTTACCTTAACGGAAGTTGCTCACTCTATCTTTTATGCACCAATGTATGTGGCACTTGAACAGGGTTATTTTGAAGAAGAAGGACTAAAAATAACGCTAGTAAATGGTCTTGGGGCGGATAAGACTATGACGGCTGTTTTATCAGGAGATAGTGACATTGGATTTATGGGTTCGGAATCATCAATTTATGTGTATCAAGAAGGAGCCAAAGACTATGTTGTAAACTTTGCACAACTTACACAGCGAGCAGGTAACTTCTTGGTAAGTAGAGATGTAAATGAAACATTTCAGTGGGAAAATTTAAAGGGAAAAACAGTGTTAGGCGGACGTGAAGGCGGAATGCCAGAAATGATTTTTGAGTATATCTTAACCCGAAAAGGAATCAATCCTGATAGGGATATGAATATTGTGAAAAATATCGATTTTGGATATACGGCAGAAGCATTTTCGTCAGGAGAAGGGGACTATACGGTTGAATTTGAGCCAGCAGCAGAAGCGTTGGAGTTAGAAGGAAAGGGCAAGATTGTAGCGTCACTTGGAGTAGAAAGTGGCATGGTTCCTTATACAGCATTCTCGGCTAAAAAGAGCTATATAAAGAAAAATCCAGAAGTGATCCAGTCGTTTACCAATGCGATCCAAAAAGGAATTGATTACGTGGCAACACATTGTCCGGATGAGATTGCCAAAGTGATTCAGCCTCAGTTCAAGGAAACAGATAGTAAGGTATTGGAAGCAATCGTAGACCGCTATTATCAGCAGGATACTTGGAAAGAGGATACGGTATTTAAAGAAGAAAGTTTTACATTGTTGCAAGATATATTGAAAAAATCAAAAGTATTAGCTCAGACAGTTCCTTATGACGATTTGATAACCACAAAGTATTCAGAAGAAGCACTGAAAAATACAGTCGAATAGAGAATGAAAAACAGGCTGCTGTCTTTGATATAATACCTCTAAAGTAGATATGGTAAATAACCAAAATCTACTTTGGAGGTATTTTTATATCGAAGCAATTACATACACCTGAATTACGGGCAATGGTTGCGCAACAGTACTTAGAGGGTGTTACCTCTGTTCGTGTACTTGCTAGTAAGTATGATATTTAATACACAAAGTTTTCAATATCCAATACCTGAAAATAAACGGATACAAAAATATAAGTCGGAATGGATAGCATAAAAAAACTACCGCTTCAATTGATGCGGTAGTCAATAAATTGTTTTAGATATTTACCCTGTTTACTTGACAAGGGATATATCAGATTCTGCAATCATAAGGTAGCAGCTCTTTTCGTATATATTATTCTTCTGTTGAAGATTCTTCTGTTTTATCAGAATCTTCAGAAGCTGTTTCTTCTTTTTTTGTAGAGAAAGAAATTACTTCATCATCTTCATAAAAATCATCGTCAAAATCATCATCAAAGTCATCGTCGAAGTCTTCTAAGTAGTCTGGTGTGAAATATCGATACACACCGTATGCAATAGCAGCGACAGCAGCGATAGCACCAATGACAGCAAGAATCATAACGAATGGGCAAGTTTTCTTGTCTTCTTCTTCTTTTTTACGAAGTAATTGAGTTAGTTTTGAAGAGATTTCTTCAAGTTTATTATTCATGAAAAACACGTCCTTTCCTCTTTTCTTTTATATTTTGGTATAACAGTATAATTATTATACCACAACAGTATTTATTTTACTATTTAAAATTAGAAATTGTATCATGTTATACAGGTGAATATTACATGTAATACAAAACTACTATGAATTGATGCTTACAAATTTAGAACATTTCGCATAGATTATACCTTCTCTATTAATTTAAACGAAAATTTTTTAATAAATATGAAAAACAAAAATGTCAAAAATACGTTTAAAATGTAATGTATCATATCAACAAAAATGATTTTTAAACACAAATGTCGAAATTCTCTACAAGAATGTAAAATTACAATTTCTACATCAAGATCTCCCATTTTTTACGACACTTGACGAAAAAAGGAATACATGATAAACAATAAGAAGTGCAATGATTTGAGAAGTCTGAATAGAAACTTATGTGTCAAATATATCAGATAAAATGCATGATTATTTTACAAAATGCAGAAGTTCACTAGTATAGAACTCAACATAAAAACTGCTTAAGTTAAAAATACTATTTGAGAATTGGAGAGGATTTCATGAATTCCATAGTAGAAATAATATTGACAGGCTTAGTCGATCCGCTAATTTGGATAAAGTTTATGTCATCATTAGGTTGTAATCAGAATAAAGTGAAATGCTTTGGAGCTTTTTTGGGGTACTATTTATTGTTAGTAGGAAGAGATTTATTAGCTGGTTGCTCAAATGGCAGCATGATAAAAATGATAATGAGTTTTGCCTTAGCAGTGTATATATTTGTTGTAACCTATATACTTTTTCAAGGAAAATTATCTGAAAAAATCATTGGTGTATGTGCTTTTTTCTGTATTCTTTTCTTATCTGAGTTAATTACATATGAGTTATATGAAACACTTATTCATAAGGTTTTTCATACACCAGTTTATGCCAGAATCCTATATATAGTTTGCGATATTTTTGTAAAGCTGTTTCAAATTATATTGTGTTATTGGATATTTGAAAGTAAAAAAATAGGAATTGTTTTGGGAAAGAATAAGGAAGCAATAGGAATTGTAATCGTAGTTGCATCTATTATAAGCAGTATCATAATGAAAAACACTAGTAGAAAGCAAAGCATGAATGCAGCATTCATATTTCAGCTCATTGAGATTCTTTTTATTTGGTATTTAGTATGCTCGTTAGTGGGGTTTAGGGAAAAAGAAAAAAATATTGTGTTTCTAAGTAATGAAGTCAGTGAAATGGTAGGGAGACAGGAACATGTTCGAGATGTAGATCGGTTTCGGCATGATTATGCTTCTAATACATTTGTAATGAAAAATTTATGGAATTATAAAGAATATAATGAATTGGGAAAGTATGTGGATAAGGTGTTTACAGATGCTGTAAGGGTGAAAATCCTGTTTGAACATCCAAATTTTGCAATTAGAATAATAATCAGTAACCTTATGGACATTGCAAAGAAAATAGGAATTCCTTTTTCTGCTGAAATTAGTGTGAATGAATTTCAAATGAAAGATGAAGACATCTGTGGTATTCTTCATAATCTCGTGATAAATGCGTTAAGGGATTCTGTTACAGCAAAACGAGACGAGGCACATATAGTTTTACAAGTATCAATGATAAAGAACAATTATGAAATTCAATGCGTAAATGAATTTATTGATTTGGATGGCTTTGTAGGTGCTTTTGTGATAGAACCGGGAGAAGAAAATTTGGAATTTTTGTTTGTGGAGGAAATTGTAAAAGGATATAATGGAGTTATTGAAAGGAACTTCATTACGAAAGATAAGAAGAAGTCATGGAAGAAGGTGGTGTTGGTACAAATTCCTGTGCCACAAAAAACTTAAGTCAACTAAACATAGTTTATTTGTAATATATTTTTAACATTGTTACGAATAGAACAAGATGTTATAATTGTAAGAGAAGATAACATATTTAGTTAGGTAACGTAAAATGGAAATCGCTGAATGAAAAGTAGGAGAGAGTGTTATGGGAGCCATAATTGAGATTTTTTTGACTGGCTTAGCTGATCCAATCATATGGATAAAAACTATGTCAACCTTAGGCTGTAATAAGAGTAGAGCAAAGTATTATGGAGCATTTTGGGGCTATTACTTGCTACTGGTTGGAAGGGAATTGTTCAGTAATTATTGTAACGTGCAAAGTGTAAATGCATATGCAAGAATAATTTTGGCAGTTTATATTGTGGCATCTACCTTTATACTTTTTGGTGAGAACTTACATGAGAAGGTTATCGGTGTTTGTATCTTTTTTTGTGTATTGTTTGTGTCTGAGTTAGTCGCAACTGAAATCTGTATGGCATTAACGCATAAGGAGCTAGATAGTCTTATGTGCAATCGAGGACTTAGATTAAGCTGCTGGGGGATTATTAAATCATTGCAGGTAATGATGTACTATTTAATTTTTAGCAGTAAGAAACGGGTAAATTACTTTTATAGCAATAAGGAAAAAATATCAGTTATCATCTTATTGGCAATTATGTTAAGCAATTTGCTGATGAAGAGATATGTTGATCAGTTAAGTATAAATGCGATTTTATTATTTCAGATGATTGAAATTTTGCTACAATGGTATGTTCTGAGTTCATTATTTGTGTTCAAAAAGAAAGAGAAGACTATTTGGGAATTGAGTCAAGAAGTAAGCTGTAGCTTGGAGCGGAAAGAACTTGTAAGTGATATTGAACGATTCAAGCATAATTATGCACTAAATGGGCTGATTATGAAAAATTTGTGCTATTATAAAAAATATGATGAACTCGGGAAATATATGGAAGAAGTATTTAAAGATGTAGAAAAGGCAGAACTGCTATTCAATCATTCGAATATTGCCATAAGAATACTCATTAGTGGGTTGATACAAATGGCTAATGATATGAAAATTCCTTTTTCTGTACAAGTGCCAGTTGAGGAATTTGGAATGGATGATGAGGATATTTGCTCTATTCTTCAGAATCTTGTGAAAAACGCACTTGAAGCAGCATCCAAAGTGTCTCACTATAGTAAGCATGTAACTTTGCAGGTGCTAGATACAGATGATGGCTATGAGATTCGTTGTATTAACGACTGTATGGGGGAAGTAAACTTCGACAAAACGTCAAAACAAAATAAGCAAATGCATGGGTTGGGTGTAGGAATTGTAGATAAGATTGTGGCAGAACATTATGGAACGATTCAACGTAAATATGAAAAGGCAGAAGATGAAAAAATAGGGCATGTCACGGTATCAATACAATTTTGTTTATAGTAAAAGAAGCTAATTAAAAATTAGCAAATAAAGAACAAAAGATAAAAGTTTACGAGGAGGTGAAGGTATGATAAAAATGGAGAAGGCAATTGCTAAAGTTGCAAGGCATTGTGCTGATATGAGTATGAATAAGATTACTTGTACTTTTTGGTGGTATCAGCCTAAAGTAACCGATCAGTTAAAATCACGAGTAAAGGAAATGAGAAAGCAAAAGTGATTGCAAAAGGGGGGTGTTTCACTCCCTTTTGCAATCAGTATACATAGAAGGGGAGAACAGAATGAAACCATTAAGGGTATATGTATGCGAAGATGAAGATCTTAGTTTAGGAGTCAACAAGGTAGTATTAGAAAAGATTCTACATGAAAAGAATATAATAGCAGAGATTACTTACTGTCATAATTATGTAGAACAAGATGATCAATTTCTTTCTACCATAGAACTTGCAATTCTGGATATTGATTTAGAGGGAAGTGTTTTGAATGGAATTCAGTTAGCTAGGAGAATACTAGAACTGAACCCGTGTGCTGTTTTCATTTTTATAACTTCTCATCGAGAATTCGCACATGATGCAACAAAAATCCACTTGAGTGGATTTTTGGATAAACCGCTAAATCCATTTGATTTTAAGGATGCATTGAGCAGGGCAATTACGCAAGTGAACGGTTATCGCATGAAAAATTATAATAATAACATGGCAACATTTCAGAATGAGAAAATCCTTTTGAAAGAGAAGAGTATAATTAGTATCGAAAAAGTGGCA
>DBKX01000328.1:11335-13762 GCA_002297865.1 Lachnoclostridium sp. UBA739 | reverse complement strand
TTCAGGTACATATCGTCGTTATATTTTTCTTCTTTTATAACTTGTGAATAAAGTTCAACCGCCTCTTTGTATTTTCCTAAATGCAATTCTGAATCCGCTTTGTATTTTACTATATCCAGATTTAAATATTCTAATTCATTTATCCCTAAAGCTTTGTCGAAATAGGAAATTGAATCCTTATAATTTTTGGCAAAAAAATAACAAATTCCGACTCCACGGTAAGCTTGCTTATTATTTTGGGCTGCTTTGGAAGTTGTCTTATCTGAAATACCCATTTGAAATTGTTCCAGTGCATCTTCATATTCACCTGTTCCCACAAGCGCCATTCCATATGCAACTCGGTACACCTTTTTATCTGGCTCCTTTTTTGTTGCTTTTTGAAGACATTCTACCGCTTTCTGATAATCTTCTTTTAGAATTGCCTTTTTCCCTTTCCTATATGAAAAAATTCCGCCATTCATCGTTAGAAAAACCACTGCACCAACAATAAAAACAACAGGCAGTATAAGCAGGGCCTTAGGAATTCCTCTTCTGCGTCTGCGACCTCTTCTTCTATACATTTTTTATCTCCATTTCATTTTCCTTCTTGGACTTTATCATCATTATAAGGAACTTACTTTGAAAATGCAAATAAAATGCAAACTTTCATAAAAACAATCTGCACAATTTTACATATTCTTTGTTGCATTTTTAACAAACTTATGATAAGATTATCACATAGTTAAGAAACTAGCTTTTCAGTACATATTAAATTGACAATTAAATACTGTAAAAACAGTTGTTACAGGCTGTAAAGCTGCTTAAGAAACAGACTTTGAAAAGTAGAAATGGAGGATTCATTTATGTCTAAAAAAGTTGTTTTAGCAGGCGCTTGCCGTACTGCAATCGGTAAAATGGGGGGAGCTCTTAGCAATACTCCAGCTCCTGAACTTGGTGCTATCGTAATCAAAGAAGCTCTTAACAGAGCAGGTGTTGCTCCTGAAGCTGTTGATCAGGTATTAATGGGTTGCGTAATCCAAGCTGGTCAAGGTCAGAACGTTGCTCGTCAAGCTTCTATCAAAGCAGGACTTCCTATCGAAGTGCCAGCTGTTACATTAAACGTTGTATGTGGTTCTGGTTTAAATTGTGTTAATACTGCAGCTGCTATGATCATGGCTGGTGAAGCTGATATCGTAGTTGCAGGTGGTATGGAAAACATGTCTATGGCACCATATGCATTAAAAAATGCTCGTTACGGATATCGTATGGGCAACGCTCCAATGGTTGATACAATGGTTAACGATGCTTTATGGGATGCCTTCAATGATTATCATATGGGTATCACTGCTGAAAATGTATGCGAAAAATATGGTATCACTAGAGAAGAGTTAGACGAGTTCTCTGCCAACAGCCAACAGAAAGCTGAAAAAGCTATTGCTGAAGGAAAATTCAAAGACGAAATCGTTCCTGTTCCTGTAAAAGTGAAAAAAGAGACAGTTATGTTTGACACAGACGAAGGTCCTCGTCCTGGTACAACTGCTGAAAGCCTTGCAAGATTAAAACCAGCTTTCAAAAAAGATGGTATCGTAACTGCTGGTAACGCTTCTGGTATCAATGACGGTGCTGCTGCAATCGTTGTTATGAGCGAAGAAAAAGCAAAAGAACTTGGTGTTACACCAATGGCTACTTGGGTTGCAGGTGCACTTGGCGGTGTTGATCCAGCTATCATGGGTGTTGGACCAGTTGCTTCTACTAAGAAAGTATTAGCTAAAACTGGCATGAGCATCGATGATTTCGATTTAATCGAAGCAAACGAAGCTTTCGCTGCTCAATCAATCGCTGTAGGAAGAGACTTAGGTTTCAATACAGATAAATTAAATGTTAATGGTGGTGCTATTGCACTTGGACATCCAGTTGGTGCTTCCGGATGCCGTATCTTAGTTACATTATTACACGAAATGCAAAAACGTGATGCTAAAACAGGTTTAGCTACACTTTGCATCGGTGGTGGAATGGGCTGTTCTGCAATCGTTAAAAGAGATTAATGTCTAACTGAGTTCTGAGTTGAAAGGAGACGCAACATGGAATTTATTACATATGAACAAGAAGGATTTGTTGGTATTATTACAATCAACCGTCCAAAGGCTTTAAATGCATTAAATAGCCAGGTTTTAAAAGAAATTGATACTGCTTTAGATGCAGTTGATTTAGAAACTACAAGATGCTTAATCTTAACAGGTGCTGGTGAAAAATCCTTCGTAGCTGGTGCTGATATTGCTGAGATGAGCACATTAACAAAAGCGGAAGGCGAAGCTTTCGGTAAAGCTGGGAACGACGTATTCCGCAAATTAGAAACATTCCCAATTCCAACTATTGCTGCTGTTAACGGATTTGCATTAGGTGGCGGTAATGAAATCGCTATGAGCTGCGATATTCGTATCTGCTCTC
>DBKX01000328.1:0-11322 GCA_002297865.1 Lachnoclostridium sp. UBA739 | reverse complement strand
ATTCGGCCAGCCAGAAGTTGGTTTAGGAATTACACCAGGATTCGGTGGTACTCAGAGATTAGCACGTATCATCGGTGTTGGCAAAGCAAAAGAATTAGTTTACACAGCATTCAACATCAAAGCGGATGAAGCTTACCGTGTTGGTTTAGTAAATGCTGTATATCCACAGGCTGAGTTAATGGATGCTGCTAAAAAAATGGCTGGCAAAATTGCTAAGAACGCTCCTATCGCTGTTCGTGCCTGCAAAAAAGCTATCAATGAAGGTTTAGATGTAGATATGGATCAGGCTATCGTTATTGAAGAAAAATTATTCGGTAGCTGCTTCGAAACAGAAGACCAGAAAGATGGTATGACTGCTTTCTTAAATAAGACGAAAGTAGATGGATTTAAAAATAAATAGATTTATTTTTTTAATTTAACTTGCATTAATGACTTTTTCGGTAGTGCAATATCATACAAAAGGAAAATCTATCGAAAAAGAAAAATGTAATTTGGAGGAAAGAATGAAACTCAAACAATCAGTTGCGATAGGCTTGCTGTCTAGCATAGCACTTGTTTCAAACATGCAAAATGTAGAAGGCGCTAGTTTTTTTCCTACCGAAATATCTAATGAAGTAGATACAAGCTTAAAATTTAATGTCAGTGACATCTACATTGATGATGAATATGATGATTTAATTGAGCAGTTTGAGAAAATGACTGATAGCGAATTAAACCAATATATCGCATTAATAATGAATCAAAATTCACCAATTGAGAACCATACTTCATCAAATACATTAGATACTAATCTAGTGCTTCCTAACGCTAAAGCTAATATATTAAAATCGTCATATGGCACTGTAGAGACCGCTTGGTTAGCCGCTGCTCAAATATTATCCAATAACGGATATAAATGCACCGCTGAACTGATAACATTCTCCGTAAAAGGATTGAATTACACAGAAAGTAGTATATATCAAGAAGATGGGTTATTCACAAAAAAAATAGTGAAAACTTCTGTATTTAAATCTTTTTTTTCTAAATTAAAAAGTGGTAAAAAATTGCCAAAAGGATTAGAATTTAAACAGAGTGATGATAAAGATTTGTATCTAGCATTACATAATACAGATATTTCAAGTGAAGTAAGATTACCAAATACTGCTTTCACTACATACCATTTCGTCATCAGTGACACTTATGATTTTAAAAAATCTGATTACGAAAATGTGATGGTGGGACTTGTAAACAATTTTGCATGGTTGTGTCAGAATACAGGCGTCTTAAAAAATATAAAAGTTAAAATCTATTTTATGAGATAGAAATAGTTTAGTTATAAAAAAGAGGTAAAACGTGACCATTTATTTTGTAATAAGTATTTTAAGTATTATAATTGGATTAGCAATGATATTATTCGGATTCATTGGCAAAAAACATCTAGCACCTTGGTTTATGATGTTGATGATCTTTTGTGGGATCTTTGTAATAGTAATTAGCTTTATTATGTTTTTATGCCTTGGAACATTTTTTGTTCCACTAAGCAACTGATAAGATAATAAAAGAAATATTATTATAGTTTTAGGAGGATGAATCAATGAAAGTAGGTATTATTGGTGCAGGAACTATGGGTTCCGGTATTGCTCAGGCATTCGCTCAAACAGAAGGTTATGAAGTATTCTTATGCGATATCAACGAAGAATTCGCTGCAAATGGTAAAAAGAAAATTGCGAAAGGATTCGAAAAACGTATCGCTAAAGGTAAAATGACTCAGGAAGCTGCTGATGCTATTCTTAACAAAATTACAACTGGTGTAAAAACAATCTGTACAGACTGTGATTTAGTTGTAGAAGCTGCTCTTGAAGTTATGGATATTAAGAAACAGACTTTCAAAGAGTTACAGGATATCTGTAAACCAGAATGTATCTTTGCTACAAACACATCTTCTCTTTCCATTACAGAGATTGGTGCAGGAATCGACAGACCAGTTATCGGTATGCATTTCTTCAACCCAGCTCCAGTTATGAAATTAGTAGAAGTTATCCGTGGTGAAAATACAACAGACGAAGTTACTGCTAAAGTTATTTCAATTGCAGAAGAAATTGGTAAAACTCCTGTTGAAGTAAAAGAAGCTGCTGGTTTCGTAGTAAACAGAATCTTAATTCCTATGATTAACGAAGCTGTTGGAATCTATGCTGACGGTACTGCTTCTGTTGAAGGTATTGATGCAGCTATGAAATTAGGTGCTAACCATCCAATGGGACCTTTAGCTTTAGGTGACTTAGTTGGTCTTGATATCTGCTTAGCTATCATGGAAGTATTACAAGCAGAAACAGGAGATCCAAAATACCGTCCTCACCCATTATTAAGAAAAATGGTTCGTGCTGGTAAGTTAGGTATGAAGACAGGTAAAGGATTCTACGATTATTCTAAATAATATCGTTTTGTAATAGTTTACGCCAGGATGTTATCATTCTGGCGTACTTGAATCAATAGAATAATGATAAAATATGGAGGAATTGACATGGATTTTACATTAAGTAAAGAGCATGAAATGGCTAGAACATTGTTCAGAGATTTCGCTCAAAATGAAGTAAAACCTCTTGCGCAAGAGGTAGACGAAACAGAACATTTTCCAACAGCAACTGTTGACAAAATGAAAAAATTAGGTTTCATGGGTATTCCAGTACCAAAGGAATATGGTGGACAAGGCTGTGACCCATTAACATATATTATGTGTGTGGAAGAATTATCAAAAGTCTGCGGTACTACAGGTGTTATCGTATCTGCTCATACTTCTCTTTGTGCAGACCCTATCTTAACATATGGTACTGAAGAGCAAAAACAGAAATTCTTAGTTCCTTTAGCAAACGGAACAAAATTAGGTGCTTTCGCTTTAACAGAGCCAGGTGCTGGTACTGATGCTCAGGGGGCTCAGACAAAAGCTGTTTTAGATGGTGACGAATGGATATTAAATGGTTCCAAATGCTTTATCACTAACGGTAAAGAAGCAGACGTTTACATTGTAATCGCTATCACTGATATTCAGGTTGATGCAAGAGGAAGAAAGAAAAAATCCTTCTCTGCATTTATCGTAGAAAAAGACACACCAGGATTTACATTCGGTGTAAAAGAAAAGAAAATGGGTATCCGCGGTTCCTCTACTTATGAGTTAATCTTCCAGGATTGCAGAATTCCTAAAGATAACTTATTAGGAAAACAAGGCAAAGGTTTTGGTATCGCTATGCACACATTAGATGGTGGACGTATCGGTATCGCTGCTCAGGCTCTTGGTATTGCTGAAGGTGCTTTAGAAACTACTGTTGCTTATGTAAAAGAAAGAAAACAGTTTGGCCGTTCTTTAAGTGCATTCCAGAATACACAGTTCGAACTTGCTAACATGGCTACTAAAGTAGAAGCTGCTAAATTATTAGTATACAAAGCTGCTATGGCAAAAGCTACTCAGAAAGTTTACTCTGTAGAAGCTGCAAAAGCTAAATTATTCGCTGCAGAAGTTGCTATGGAAGTAACAACAAAGGCTGTTCAGCTTCACGGTGGTTACGGTTATACAAGAGAATATGATGTAGAACGTATGATGCGTGATGCTAAGATTACTGAGATCTACGAAGGAACTTCAGAAGTTCAACGTATGGTTATTTCCGGTAACTTATTAAAATAATTATATCGATTAGATAAAACATAATAAGGAGTGAATACAGAGTGAATATTATAGTATGTATTAAACAAGTTCCAGATACAAACGAAGTAAAATTAGACCCTGTAAAAGGTACTCTTATCCGTGATGGTGTACCTAGTATCATCAACCCAGATGACAAAGCAGGTTTAGAGGCTGCTCTTCAAATAAAAGAACAAACAGGCGCTACAATTAAAGTAGTTTCCATGGGACCTCCTCAAGCTGATGCTGCTTTAAGAGAAGCTTTAGCTATGGGAGCTGATGAAGCTTACTTAATTTCTGACCGTGCATTCGGTGGTGCTGATACATTAGCTACATCTTACACAGTAGCTGCTGGTATCAAAAAAGTTGGCGATTATGACATGATTATCGCTGGACGTCAGGCTATCGATGGTGATACTGCTCAGGTTGGTCCTCAGATCGCTGAGTGGTTAGGAATTCCTAACGTTTCCTATGCTGAAGACATCAAAGTTGAAGGAAATACAGTTGTTGTAAAACGTCAGTATGATGACAGATATCACACTGTTAAAGTTGAAATGCCTTGCTTAATCACAGCTCTTGGCGAAATGAATACACCTCGTTATATGACTCCAGGTGGAATCTTTGATGCTTACAGAGAAAAAGAAGTTACAGTTATCACACGTGCAGACGTTGATGCTGATGATGAATTCCTTGGCTTAAAAGGTTCACCTTTAAACGTAGCAAAATCTTTCCCTAAGCAATTAAAACCAGCTGGTGTTAAAGAAGAAGGTTTAGAACCAGATGCTGCAGCTGATTATATCTTTGCTAAATTGAAAGAAAAATTCGTTATCTAATTAAAAGAAAAGAGGTAAAAATCATGAGTATACAAGATTATAAAGGCGTATTTGTCTTCGCTCAGCAGTTAGATAATACAGTATCTGGCGTATCTTTCGAATTAATTGGAAAAGCAAAAGAACTTGCTGCTGACTTAAATACAGACGTAACTGCAGTTGTTCTTGGTGATGGCGTAAAAGGCTTAGCTGATGAACTTGGTGCATACGGTGCAGATAAAGTTATCGTAATTGATAACCCAGTATTAAAAGAGTACACAACAGAGCCTTATACACAGGCTATGACAGCTGTAATCGAAGAGTTCAAACCAGAAATCATCCTTTACGGTGCTACAGCTATCGGACGTGACCTTGCTCCTCGTGTTTCTGCAAGAGTTAAATCTGGTTTAACAGCTGACTGTACAAAACTTGAAATCGACCCAGAAGCAGATGCAGATAGTGGATTACATAACTTAAGAATGACACGTCCTGCATTTGGTGGTAACATCATGGCTACAATTCTTATTAAGAAGAGAAGACCACAGATGGCTACTGTTCGTCCTGGTGTTATGCAGAAACTTGAAAAAGATGCTTCTAAAAAAGCAGAAGTTATCGAATTCAACCCAGCTTTAGAGAAAAACAACAAATACGTTACTGTAGAAGAAGTTGTTAAAAAAGTTGCTGGTAAGAAAGATATTATGGACGCTAAGATCTTAGTATCTGGTGGACGTGGTGTTGGAAGCAAAGAAAACTTCAAGCTTCTTGAGGATCTTGCTGACGTTCTTGATGGAACAGTTTCCTGCTCTCGTGCAGTTGTTGATAATGGCTGGTATGAAAAAGACGCTCAGGTTGGTCAGACTGGTAAAACAGTTCGTCCTAACGTATACTTCGCTATCGGTATCTCCGGTGCTATTCAGCATTTAGCTGGTATGGAAGAATCCGACATCATCATTGCTATCAACAAAGATCCTGATGCTCCTATCTTCGATGTAGCTGATTACGGTATTGTTGGTGACTTAAATAAAATCTTACCTCAGTTAACTGAGAAGATTAAAGCTGATAAGGCTGCACAATAACTATTCATTCTTGATAGTTAAGTAAATAATTTCATATAGAAGGCACTATGGTGTGCGAAGATTTATTTACAACAAGTTATAAATTGCTTATTGCAAATAAACCAATCGACATCCATAGTGCCTTTTTTAATACCATTAGAAAGGCGGGTTCTAAATTGTTTGAACGTTTGCAACATATCGAAAACAGTATTCGGCAGCGAAGCTTAAACTCAATTTTTGAGGGTATCTCAAAAGCACGAAAGAGAGCACTACACAACTGGTTTCAAGACCAATGGCTCAAAATAAATACTTTATCACGTTCTATTCAATCCATATCTGAAGATGATACAATTGCTCACGATAAAACTCAACTCTTGCTCGACGAGTCTAATACACAGTATAAAGAATTTATAGAAACCTTTCTTTTAGATAAAACAGGAACAGTAATCCTAACGACATTCTCTAGACATTTAGGACTTAACTATTCCAACTCTCCCATTTTTAAAAAATGTATACAAGGTTCTTCTTACATGTACGGTCCCTATTGCGATCCCTATACGCTCGATATTCCTCAAAACGATAGGAAATTTTCAGATGAAGTTACATTACTTTTTGGAACTCCATGCATTCTAAACGAATCAGTTTACATCCTTTGTGTTCGTATGCTAAACGACGATATGAGCAATGTCATTCAAGAGGAATCTTCTCATGTTTTCAAAGAATCTGGGGACAATTATTTATTTATGATTCATAACGCACGAGGCATACCGACTGGTACAGCTCTATCTCGCAGCCGCTTTGAAGACTCTACATTCACACTTGGACCAAATTTGACCAGTGGAATTAAAACGAAATATAATAGTACAATTCGAATAGATAAACATACTGAATTTGAAATTCAATTTAATGATCCTGCAACCAATCAATTACACGAAGGTATTAAGAATACTATAGAGAATGGAGAAAACATAAATTGCTGGCCAGGCTACCCCGATTACAGGCATGTTCAAGTCGGAGGAAAAGGGATCACCATACAACCACCACACTCCGATGAAACCTGGGGACTAATGTGTGAAGCAGATATCAAGGAAATGTACCATTTTCATAGCTTGACATATATTCTTCCTCTAATCAATCTTATTGTAGCTGTTCCATTACTCTTGATAAATAATTTTATATTAACATACAATCCTGATAAAATCTTTCTAACTGATATTTTACTTGTAGCCATATTTTTTGTGATTGAATATGTCATATTAAGGCACAAAATTGCAATACCATTAAATAAAACGATATCAATTCTTCGCTCTGTTGCTGAGGGAGAGGGGGAACTCTCTCATCATTTACACATACATTCACATAACGAAATGGGTGAACTTGCGCGATGGTTTAATAAATTTATATACAATGAAAAAGGTATGTTTCTGAGAATAAAAGATGCTGTAAAAGTTTCGAAACATTCATTGAAACGTGTAGACACTGCCTCAGAAAAAATATCTTCTGGCATAAAAGATATTAAAGATACTATTCAGATATTATTGGACAACTCTCAGAAACAGAATCAGCTTTTTATAGAAACGCAACTGGAAATCCAACGAATTACTGATACGTTCCAAAATAATGAATCTCTTACTGAGCTGATTGCTGAGATCGAAGAAAAAACAAAACTGACCAGTTCTGCCTCTTCTAGTGCACAGACGGTTACAGATAATGTAGTTCATTCTCTAAACGAACTAGAAAACGCAATGACAATTACTTTAAGTAGTATTACTAGCCTATCAAAAAACTCAGAGCGGATTACTAATATTGTTAGTACAATCTCTAATATTAGTTCACAAACAAACCTTTTGGCGTTAAATGCTTCAATAGAAGCTGCAAATGCTGGTAATATTGGAAAAGGATTCTCTATTGTTGCAACAGAAATAAAATCATTGTCACAAGAAACACAAAATGCAACCAAAATGATTGAATCTATTATTACTGATATTCAAAAGGATATCTTACTAACGAATCGAAACATTACAATTATCAATGATAAAGTAAATGCTAGTGCTGCCAGTACTAAAGAAAGCACAAAGGCTGTTTCTCTTGTAATAGATGTTTCCAAGACCATAACAAAAGTGCTTCAAACAATGGATACTCAGCGTCTGATTATTGAAGATGTGCAAACTAATATTAACGAAATGGCGAAAAGCAGCAAAACTGCTGTTGAGATTGGTGCTTCCAGCACTGAACTTGCAAATAATAAAATGCAGAATATTAGTAGACAAACCGAGAAACTCCAGAAAGTTGTTGAAGGGTTAGAAATCTCTACACTTGATCTAGAAGGTATGGTAGATGGGTTAAAAATTGAACTGTAGAGTATTCCTCAAAATTTGAGCCAAGTATGCGTTTTTTACACTCTCCCAGCCTAAAGAAACAAAGTGTCTTCGACACATCACAACTCCCCCACTCTCAATCTTGAGGAAGAAGGCACTTTGCCATGCCGAACAGGTGTCGCTGTCTTTTAGCGACTAACTTCCTTACCCGTTCGCGTGCATCCAGCCCCTGTTTTTAGGGGCTTTTTCCCATTTCAGCCAATCACCTGATTACCAGTTCCATGGCTTACATTTTTAATATCCAACAGCCTCTTAATGTAAAATCATCTGTTGTTGTGAAGTTTTTGGTGAATGTAACAGCATCGTCATTGGCATATAGTGCCACACCACTGAATGAGAAATGGTACCGCTTGTCTTCTTGGAAGTACGAACACTCCAGAATTGTTTGAATGTTGTGCTGCCCTTAATGGAAGTTTGAAAATTCGGTATTTTCATATTTTCAACTACTCATCCCGTGGTTTGTAGAGTTACTTTTTTTGAAATTAAACAATTTTTTATTCATTTCTTCTCCATATTGCGAGAAGTTCTATTTTACTATTAGCAGAATACATTGGTCCATATTTTATGTTTTACGTTTGGATTTACTTTTTTCTGTTCAAACAACTGACTTACTGTTACAAAGCTATACCCTTTTTCCTTAAGTCCTGCGATCATTTCTGGGAGTGCTTCCACTGTATGTATGTTGTCCTCAAAATCATGAAGCAGTACCATGGTACCATCTTGTACTTCGTTAAGAACAATCGACAGTCTTTCCTCTGCGGGTCTGTCAGGTTCCCAGTCGTAGCATCCTAGTCCCTCAATAAATGGTAAAGTTATTGTGTCGTACATAGTGTCATTTAAGGCAATGTAAGGTGGACGGAAGAACTTCACATCATAACCTGCCATTTCCTTAATTATTGTTGTAGTCTTATCAATTTCCTCGCAAATCTCAGCTGCAGTCATTTTCGTCATATCACTGTGGGTAAATGAATGATTGGCTAATTCACACCCCATCTTAATCTGCCTTTCCATAATTGGCTTTTTATCTTCTGTTACCAGATTGCCAATTAGAAAAAAGGTTGCCACAACTCCATTTTCCTCTAGAATGTCTAAGACCTTAGGTGTTAGTGTGGATGGCCCATCATCAAATGTAAGTGCTACGAGTTTTTTATTTGTATCTGACATATTTCAAACCTCCTGCTTTTATTTGTACCTTATGAAAGCTGTTATAGTTTAACAAAAGCAACCTATGTTACCAATATGACAAAGGTTGCTTTTCCTATAAAATTTATATGTATACAATCAATTATTTATTGCTTCTTCTCCAGATGTTCATCTTCTCGGCTTCTTTAATTAAGTCATCTCTAAAGTCTGGGTGTGCTACGGAGATAATCTTCTCACATTTTTCCCAAGCGGATAAACCTTTCAGATTTACGATACCGTATTCTGTTACAAAGTAATGAATATTGGCACGTGTATCTGTTACGATTGAACCTGGATGTAAGGTTGGAAGGATTCTGGATTTTACTTCTCCTGTTTTTGTTGTATAGGTAGAAGAACAGCAGATGAAGCTCTTACCACCCTTAGATAAATAAGCACCTAATACAAAGTCTAACTGACCGCCTGCACCACTGATCTGTTTTGTACCTGAAGACTCTGAACTTACCTGACCAAATAAGTCAACGTCTACTGCATTGTTGATAGACATAAAGTTATCAATTGCTGAGATGGAACGAATGTCGTTTGTATAATCAACTGGTGCTGACATACACTCTGGGTTATTGTTCAGATAATCATACAATTTCTGTGTTCCTGCACCAAATGCATAAACCTGACGTCCTTTATCAATTGCTTTCTTTTTGCCTGTAATCTTGCCCGCTTTTGCGATATCTACGAACGCATCCACGTACATTTCTGTATGTACACTTAAATCTTTTAAATCAGACTCTGCAATCAAAGAACCTACTGCATTTGGCATGCCGCCGATACCTAACTGAAGGCAGGCACCATTTGGAATTTCGTTTACGATTAATTCTGCAACTTTTTTATCCACTTCAGTAGCTGGGCCACCAGCACCTAATTCAGCCATAGGAGCATTGTCACCTTCTACTATCATATCAACATCGGAAATATGTACGCCGTTTTCAAATCCACCAAGGCAAACTGGCATGTTTTTGTTTACCTCTACAATTACTACTTTTGAACGTTCTACTGCTGCTGCTAAATGAGATGCATTTGGTCCAAAGTTAAAGTATCCATGTTCATCCATTGGAGCAACCTGAATCATCATAACATCATTTGGCTCGATGTGTTCCCTGTAGTATCTAGGTAATTCTGAGTAACGAATTGGAGCATAGTAAGCAAGTCCTTGTGCGATTGCCTTTCTTTCAATTCCAGACATATGCCATGAATTCCATGTAAAGTGAGATGCTGCATTTTCTACTTTAAATATCTCTGGAACCCACATTAAAATACCACCACGGAATTTTACATCAAACAGTTCATCTGCACGAGCTGCTAACGCTTTGTCAAGAACTCGTGGTGTTCCTGAAGTCCATCCATAATCAACCCAGTCACCAGATTTGACGACTTTAACAGCTTGTTCTGCGCTTGTCAGTTTCTGACTATATTCAGTTGTATAACTCATATACGATTCCTCCTAAGTCTCTTTTGATTCATTGTATCAATGATTGTTCTTATTATAACACAATACATTGTGAAATTGTAGACGAATTTCACAAAACAAATAGGGTGCCATATATTTTTACTTCTGGCAAATACCTGATTTGCAGAGCATATGACACCCTTTCTATGGTTATAATTTTTCTATTTCACATCCTATGAGAAAAACAAACCTGCATTGTTCTGTGTATCACTTGCAATGTCATTACATAATAACGCAACACCTGTGATGTTATCAAGATTATTAAGCGTTTTGGCATCACTCATTTTACCATATCCGTCTTTTCCGTATGTTACTTTGGAGTAAGTTGTTGGATTGGACTTAGGATTCATGAAAATTAAATCACGATAACCATTGGTTGTATTATCACTAACGATAACAGGATTTGCAAATGCTGTATACTTTGCGATAATATCGAATCCATCATCATCCTGATTGTCATTGGCTGTATTTGTTTGTTTAACAATTAACAAGGTATCTCCATCATCTGTTGTGTTGTATTCACCATTTAACTGTACAATGATTTCATCTATCTCATCATCATCTAAGTCAACATAATTATAGTAATAACGAGTTTGAGTCATATCCATGTTTTCTAAGTCAAGTTCGTCAATGATTTCGCTTTCTAATAAAGGATAAGGTGTCGTTTCGCTATAATATCCTCTGATGTTATCATTAATTGGATTGGCTTCAGATGCTTGTGGTGTTCCTGTCTGAGCTGTTCCAGTTGCATTATCGTTCGCTTGTGTAGCATTATCGCCGTTTT
>DBKX01000151.1 GCA_002297865.1 Lachnoclostridium sp. UBA739 | reverse complement strand
TATTGTGCAGCCATACAACATCATCTTAGTAAAGACTTACATAGAGTCAATTCCACATGAATTAGAGGAAAGTGCAAAAATAGATGGGGCAGGTTACTTTACTATATTTAGGAAAATTATCTGGCCGTTATGTAAACCAATCCTTGCAACGATTGCCATATTTGGTGCGGTAGGTCATTGGAACTCCTTTACAGATTCCTTGATGCTTATGCCAAATGCGCCACAGCTTCAGACTGTGCAGCATAAGCTGTATATCTATCTGCAACAAAGCTCTAATCTGGCAGCTATTATGAAGTCGGGCGGTGGTGCTAGTGTATCAGCAGGTTTACAAGCAGATTTGCTAAATGCCAAGACTATAAAATATACAATTTCAACAGTTACCATTATACCAATCGTTTCAGTATACCCATTTATGCAGAGATATTTTGAAAAAGGTATTATGTTAGGAGCTGTGAAAGGCTGATTTATTTTTCCCTTTTGTACTTAAGTAAAGGAAGGGAATGGATAAATAGAAAAACTATTTTTATATGAAAGAGGGAGAATCTATGAGAAAAAAATTTCTAGCGATTCTGTTGTCTTGCTCCATGGTATTTTCATTATCCGCATGTGGCAGTAATTCAACAAAAACCGTAAAAGATGAGCCAAATGCTACGACAGAGGCAGATGCAGATTTGGAAGACATCATTCCAGAGAAAACAGTAACTTTGGATGTATTTACACAATTAGCAAACTACTCAGGAGAGCAAATTGGATGGTTTGCAAAAATAATGCTTGATAAATTCAATGTAAAATTAAATATTATTCCTGACCCAGCAAATGAAGGTGTATTTGCAACACGTATGGAATCTGGAAACCTTGGTGATATTGTCATCTTCGGTGGTGATATGGATAAATACAATCAGGCAGTTAAAAAAGACATGTTATTTGACTGGAACGATGAAGACTTATTAACAGATTATGGTCCATACATAAAAGAACATATGCCATATGCATTAGAGAATAATAAGGAACTTTCAGGCGGTAAAGTTTATGGATTTGGTTTTGATGTTGGTACAAATCCAGATGATTTAAAGGGATTTGATTATCACCCAGACATCCGTTATGACTTATACAAAGAAATCGGCAGTCCTAAGATTAATACATTAGAGGACTATATCGATGTATTGGATAAAATGGTAAAGGCTTGTCCAAAGTCAGATTCAGGTAAACAAACTTATGGTGTTTCTTTATTCCCAGACTGGGATGGAGATATGGTTATGTTCGTTAAAGCAACAGCAGCTCTATATGGATGGGAAGAATTTGGATTTGGTCTTTACAATGTAAATACTCAGGAATTCCAGGGTTGTTTAAACGATAATAGTGAATATTTAAGATGTTTAAAATTCTATCATGAGTTATACAAGAGAGGTTTATTAGATCCAGACTCCTCTACACAGACATATGACAACTGTATCGAAGATTATACAGATGGTGCTGCATTCTTTAACTTATTTGCTTGGATGGCTGCTGTTCAATATAACACTCCAGAGCATTTAAAAGAAGGCAAAGCAATGCTTGCTGTTCCTGCTGAAGATTCGAAACCTTTAGTAAATGGTACAAATGTCTATGGTGGCAACCGTATCTTTTCAATTGGTGCAAACACAGAGTATCCTGAATTATGTATGGCAATCCTTAATTGGTTATCTACTCCAGAAGGAACTATGGTAAGTGAATATGGTCCTCAGGGTGTAACTTGGGATTACAATGCAGATGGTAAAATAGAGTTCACAGAATTAGGTAAAAAAACAAGTAAAGATGAAAATACAGAAATGACAGGTGGTTATACTGGTACATTTAAAGATGGACGTAACCAGATGAATAACAGAACTTGGGCTCTTGACGCTGAAAACCCAGATTCCAACGGTGAAACATACAATAAAGATAAGTGGGAAAGTGAATTAAATGCGCCTGTGTCTGAAATTCAAGAACAGTGGCGTAAAGATACCGGTGCTCCAAATACAAATGAGTATTATGCAAAAAGAGATTATTCTTTGATTCTTGGCACTACATTTAATTTCACAACAAAAGATGATGAATTACAAGTTGTATGGAATCAGGTTGCTACATGTATCAAAGAGAATTCATGGAAAGCAATCTATGCGAAAGATGATGCTGAGTATGCTAAGATTGTAAAGAATATGCAGTCTAAAGCAAAAGAATATGGATATGATCAGTGTATTGACTATCTAAAGAAAGAAGCACAAAGAAGAAAAGCTTGCGAAGATGCTGTTAAGAAGATGGAGTAATTCCGTATCATTTATTTTGATAATCTCATATTATCTTATATATTGGCGGGTACCTTTTGGGTATCTGCCTTTTTTCTTGCATTTATGAAGTGTTATAATTTACAAAAACAGCGAACTTATGAAGAACTGTAGGACGTTATTTGAATACATGGAGTATGTAGAAAAGGTACGTAAGTATACATCTATAATGAACATCAATCAGGCTGTGGAAAGGGCTGTGAATGAGAGCATAAAGGAAGGTATACTGAGTGATTTTTTATTAAAGAATAAAGCGGAGACGATTCAGATGAGTATATTTGAATATGAAGAAGAAAAAATCTAGTATTTTTTAGCTAAATTCAGGTGCAAAGAAGTATGTTAAAAAGGACATGAAAAATATAAAGGCTTATAAGCTAAAAAATGATATTTCAGGCTTTTCATTTGACTTTTTTTCGGTTATAATACACTTAGGAATTAGGAAAGCAAAGAAGGGAACAAGTAAGTTTCGAATACGTTTTATAGAGAACAGCCGGTTGGTGCAAGGCTTTAAACGCTCGAATCTGAATACATCCTGGAGCTGCAGCCTGAACATTAGTATAAGTAGGGTTCGCTGGGAACGCCCAATACAGCGTGCGAGTGTGTTTGCACTCAGTGAGGAAAATTTCGCGAGGAATTTTTATAACCAGAGGTGGTACCGCATACTATGCCCTCTGCATCGATTTACGATGCAGAGGTTTTTTCTTTATAGAAAATTACGTTCTGTTCTATTTTCTATAAATCAAAAAAGTTCCTAAGAAAAAGGGCAAGATGCACATCCTGTTCCGCATCATGCATACTTAATTCTATTCGATGTTTTAAGCTTTTAGATACACCATTGCGTTAAAAGATAGCGCATACGAAAGGAGAATAACAATGACTATTTATGATGAGTTAGTAGCCCGTGGTCTGATAGCACAGGTTACAGATGAAGAAGAAATCAAAACATTAGTAAATGAAGGAAAAGCAACTTTCTATATTGGATTCGACCCAACTGCTGATTCCTTGCATGTAGGACACTTTATGGCACTTTGCCTTATGAAACGTCTTCAGATGGCTGGTAACAAGCCAGTTGTATTAATCGGTGGAGGTACGGGATATATTGGTGATCCTTCTGGAAGAACAGATCTTCGAAGCATGATGACACCAGAGATGATTCAGCATAACTGTGACTGCTTCAAAAAGCAGATGGAACGTTTTATCGAATTTGGTGAAGACAAAGCGATTATGGTAAATAATGCAGACTGGTTATTAAAGTTAAACTATATCGACGTACTTCGTGAAGTTGGTCCATGCTTCTCTGTAAATAATATGCTTCGTGCAGAGTGCTACAAACAAAGAATGGAAAAAGGATTATCCTTCTTAGAGTTTAACTACATGATTATGCAGTCTTACGATTTCTATCACTTATACAAGCACTACGGTTGTAATATGCAGTTTGGAGGAGATGACCAATGGTCAAATATGTTAGGCGGTACTGAGTTAATCCGTAAGAAATTAGGTAAAGATGCTTACGCTATGACAATCACACTTCTTACAAACTCAGAAGGTAAGAAGATGGGGAAAACAGCAAGCGGTGCAGTATGGCTAGATCCGAACAAGACATCTCCATTCGAGTTCTTCCAGTACTGGAGAAACGTTGGTGATAACGATGTATTAAGATGCATCCGTATGTTAACATTCCTTCCATTAGAGCAGATTAACGAAATGGATAGCTGGGAAGGAAGTCAGTTAAATCAGGCGAAAGAAATTCTTGCATATGAACTTACAAAATTAGTTCATGGTGAAGAAGAAGCAGAAAAAGCAAAAACAGCTTCTCATGCCTTATTTGCAGGTGGTTCAGACGATTCTAATATGCCAACAACAGAAATTACAGCTGATCAGCTTACAGATGGTGCAATCGGCATCATGGATTTAATGTTAGCTTGCAAATTAGTACCTTCTAAGAGTGAAGCAAGACGTTTAATCCAGCAGGGTGGCGTATTCGTAAATGACAACAAAGTTGAAGCAATTGATTTTAAAGTAACAGAAGAAATGTTAAAAGAAAATGTTAAAATTAGAAAAGGGAAGAAGAAATTCCATAAAGCAATTATGCAATAAAATTATGTAATTATTTATTGTAAACAGGAATCCATGCGGTGAAAAAAACTGCATGGATTTTGTTTAGTAAAAAGAGTTATATGTCAAAAATTGATACAAATGGGTGACGAATGACTAAATATATGCTATAATGTGAAAAACTAGTGTGATTCATAATGGATATAAACAATAGAAATGCGGGGGACGTTCTATGAAGAAAGGGTTAACTGCAGCTTCGCTCGAATTAATTGCTTCTTTAGCATTACTTTGCGAGCTTTTAGCATGTATGACTTTCAGTTTTTATACTCCACAGACATATGTCATGCAAATCATCGGGAAATTAATGATACCAATTATGTGTTTCATATCGGTAGAAAACTATAAAAAAACAACTAGCATAGCAAGGATCGTGATTCATTTGCTTTTTTTGTGGGCTCTATCGATTGGTCCATATCATGTCTTATTTAAAGACGTGGGAATAAATAAGCAGAATTTTATCTTTGATCTATTAATAGGTCTGATAGCTCTAATCATTTGTGACTCTAAGAAAATAAAGGGAATTTGTAAACCACTGCTTTTATCTGTTATCATACTTTGCTCCATTCATTTTAGCAATAGTCCACTTGCCTCAATTTGGCTTATGATTTCCTTTAATCATGATAAATCGTTTAAGAATATTCAAAAATCCATTATAACAATTTCAGTTACTTCGGTTATTTTTATGTTAGTATGCCAAGACGTTATGCGTTGGATGGGAGCATATGTTCCAGAAAGAGCCTTACCGGAATCATTTACTTACTTAGGATTTATTTTGGCGATACCATTTTTAAAGAGATACAAAGGAGGAGAAAATAGAGAAACCGGTCATTTTTTTGAGGTGTTGTATCCACTTCAGCTTCTTTTGGTTAAGGATTTTGTGCGTGTTACACCAGGGGAGTTTTATCAAACTTATTTATACGTACATGTATTCTCAACTGTTCTTACTATTGTGTTAGCTTATAGAACATTAAAATCTAAACTATCTAGGGCACAAATCTCTAATCTAATCATGATATTGTTTACACTGCTTTTTATGTTGGGATATTATATTGAACTTACAGCATTTAGCGTGAGAGTTATGCAGACAGCGGTCAAGATAGAAATAACAGGTGTGACAGGAATGCTTATAGCATTCACTTGGTTTATCGATGAATTCTGTAATAATCCGCTCAATAATGTAGTTTATGTACTAGAAGGAATGATTACAAGTGTTCTAATTTATGCAGTCTTTACACAAGATAAAAATCATCTCTTTTATCGTTCGGTAGGTGTAAGACACTATAAGGTACATTCTGTAATTGTGGAGAATCCCGGGCCAGTGTATATTGCCTTTTATGTATATGTCGGGATTGTAATAGTAATGGCAGCGTTTATGTGTTGGCAGAAGATAAGAAACAGTGAAGGAGTTGAACGCAAGCAGAGTGCCACGGTTATTATTGCTCTAGTAAGCATTTCTTTTATCCTTAGTTTAAAAGTTATACAGATTAATAAAGAATATGATTTTGTTCCATTTGGTCTTGCTTCTTTCTTAGTTTTCTTGACTTTAGCACTATATAGGGATGATTACTTTGGAAATGTTCAGACGGAGCAAGAACAAGACCCGCTAACAGGACTCAGCAACAGAAGTTTTTTTGTGGATCGAGTACAGAATAAGTTAGCAAAAGGATTAAAGGGAACTATGTTTATGATCGACATGGATAATTTCAAGTATATTAATGATAATTATGGGCATGGAACTGGGGATAAGGTTCTTATTGCGGTGGCAGATTCTATGAAGCAGGTTATCTGCTCTGGGAATTATATTACACGACTTGGTGGGGATGAATTTTGTGCCTTTATCTGTGATAAAGTAAAACCAGAGGAAGTGAATATAATGACAGAAGATATCGTAAATGTATTTCATCAGACATTAAAAACAAGAAATCTTAATCTGCACTCTACACTATCAATTGGAGTTGCAATTTATAACGGAAAAGAAGAGATTACATTCGATGAGCTATATGAAAATGCGGATAAGGCTTTATATTTAGCCAAAAACAGCGGTAAAAGCCAATGTAAGTTTTATGCTTAGTAAACAGACAAGGAATAAGTGAAATCATTAAGGGGGATATTGGTTTCTTATGAAAAGAAATTTAGGAGTACAACACTTTGCGATAATTGTAGGTGTACTGATGAGCATTAATTATATTGCATGGAGGCTGATGAAATATAATTTTATGCTTACACAGATCATTCATTGTTTTGGGTGTATTGTTATGCCAATTATCTGCTACATAGTAGTAGAAGCGTTTAAAAATGCTCCAAGCAAACAGAATCTTTTGTTACGTGTATGCGGTTTTTGGATTATCTCAATCTATCCATATAATCTTTTTATGGAAATTAAACCATGGGGGCATCAAAATTTACTTTATGATATACTTTTGGTGCTGTGTACATTATTTGTTATGCGAGACAAAGACAAGAAAAGGATTAATACACTGACTTCTTGGGTTCTGGTTTTGTTAATTTTGTTTATTTCTGCATGCAGTGGAGAAAAGCCAGTACTTCCGATTCTGTTTGCAGTAATATTTTATCGAAATAGAATGGATCAAGGGGCGGACAGCAAGGCTATAAAACGATCTGTTTTCCTTTTAGTGTCACTGACCCTAAGTGTGTTTTTCTTAAATGTATTTTATTCTGTAACACATCATCAGAGATGGTATCATAAAGTCTATCTGCTCGGTTATCTTTTAGCAATTCCACTCCTATTAAAATACAATGGGGATGGCACGAAAAAAAAGAGAATGTTAAACACGTTTTATCTTCTCTATACGTTACAGTTTATTATATTTTGCGGTGTGTTTAATGTCTGTAGATATAATTTTTATGAATTTTATCTAAGTCTTAATGTAATTACGGTTATATTGATGGTTGCATTTATGATAATGGCTTTAAGAACAAGTCCGTCGAAATTGCAGCTTGCTAATGTAGTAATGATTATTTTTACCATTTTTTACATGACGGGATATTATATACAACTAACAGCTGACGACGTAAGAGTTATAGATGCAGCTTACAAAATAGAACATAGTGGTCTTATCGGAATTTTTATTGCTTTTACCAAATTTGTAGATGAATTTTTTAAGATGAAATTTTCTAAGTGGTTATACATAGCGGAAGAGGTTGTTTCTATATGTGTCTTACTTTGTTTATTTGCAGTAAAAGAAAATAATGACTTCTATCAGTACATAGTAATAGATAATTCCAAAGATTTTTTGTCTATTTATATAAAACCTGGAATATTGTATATTATTTTTTATTCTTTTATTGTTATACAATTTTTTCTCATTATGTGTTTATGTATTCGTAAAATGAAACAGAGTGGACGAATGGATGCGAGGCGGGGCTATTATATTTTAATTGGTGCAGTATGCCCAGCAGTTTGTTCAGGCATTAAACCATTACATCTGATAAAAAACTATGATATTTCCACATTTGGAGTATTAGGATTTATTATTTTCTTTACACTAGCTTTATTAAAGGATGATTATTTTGAAACAATACAGACAGAACCCGAGAGAGATCCACTTACAGGGGTTGGTAACCGGCGTTACTTTACTGAAATGGTGGGGAATGAATTAGTTAAAAGAAGAAAAGGTTCGTTGATTATGTTAGATCTGGATGATTTTAAATACATAAATGATAACTATGGGCATGGAGTGGGAGATAAGGTGTTAGCTACGCTAGGAGAGTCCTTGCAACAGGCTATTCCAGATACTAATTATGTTTCAAGACTTGGAGGGGATGAATTCTGTATCTTTATGCAGAATATGATAAGGAGAGATGAATTAGAAAAGGCAGTAGAAAATCTTATTGATGTATTTCAGAATAATATAAGATTTCTCAAACTGGAATCCAAGACGACGTTGTCTATAGGAATTGCAGTTTACAAGGGAAAAAGAGAGATTAGTTTCGAGAAGCTGTATGAGGATGCAGACAAAGCATTATATCTAGCTAAAAATAGCGGAAAAGGGCAGTACAAATTTTATTAATGTCCAGGTATGTTTTGGTAGAAATCATAATCGGTAAGAATTTATCATAAAATTATGATAACAGATTAATAATTCAGCTCAATTTTATATTGAGATAGGAGTAGGAAAATGAGATTTTTCCGTAAGAAAAGTGACAGTTTTCAGAAGGAAACCAGAACAATATTAGAACAGTTGCACTGTGAATGTACTGTGTTTTCGAATGATAGTATATTAGAGGAAGTTCGTGATGCATATAAGAAAGCAACCAAGCTTGGTAAGTCGGAAGGGTTTATTCCTATCCTTATTATTCCAAGTAATGATTTGCTGGAACAGGGGTTAGAAGAACATCAGTTGAGTTCGGTTTTAAAAAAAGCGGTAGAAGAGCTATTAGAGGGGCAAGAAAAGGCTAAAAAGAAAAACAAAGAGATAATTCTTGCGAAGATACCAGTGAAACATCCTTGGGAGATTTTTTCCTGTTTGCCAGTGAACTGGTGGAAAAACTATAAGGAAGAGTTGGAATGTGTCTCGCAGTCTAAGGCATGGTATGATACTTTTGGTGCTATACCAGCTGTATTTTCTTCAGGTGTGATAGAATATTACCAAGATAGATATTTAGTCGAAAAGAGTTAAATTAAAAAAATAAGTCCATATTTTGAAGTTATGACATAAAATGTAGCATTTCTTACATTAAGATGTCATTTAAGGAAAAATGAGATAGAATACTATACAAGAAAAAGTTCATTTCAGTTACGGGCAATCGTCTGTAATGTAAAGGTATATCTATTCATTTTTCGTATGTACATTAAAAAAGAGTTATGCATTTTGTTAAAAGTGCATAACTTTTTTTTACGTTTTACGATCTAAAATATGTAAATAGAACGAAAAGTATAATAAAGTATATGTAAAATCCAGTTTATTACTGTTTCAGCTGCAAATGAAATATTTATCCAGCAGCATGTGATATAATCTAGATAAACCCAAAGAACAAATAAATTCATATTCTTGTATATAAAAATAGAAAATTTCTTAAGTTGAATTCTTATTCCTCCAAAATAGAGAACTATGAAGATGGTTCTCTATTTTAATGCAGATAATTACAGAATATGACATAATCAGTTTGATAAATACAACATTGATTATTTTTTAAAGAAACAATGGAAGTAAATACGTATTTTTAATTGAAATATGAAAAGTTATGGTGTATTATAATTAATGTGTTATCTTTAATAAACTATAAATTTTAAGAAACACTTTCTAGTTTGTTGACCACTTCTAAAATTCACAGAAAATTAGTTCATATTTACAGATTAAAGTATGAGGTTATATTTTATACTGTAAAAGCCTATACAAAAGAGAATATTAAAAAAATCTTACTAGTTTACTTAACTCCAATACAAATTACAAAAGTTAAAGAAGGATTATACAAAGGATGTTTCAATTCAGGATTTATGTTATGCTCACAATATGGTAGAGCTATATTCGCAACATAGATTTAGAAGGGGGAGGATTAATAGTAATTTATTTTGGAAGAAGAAAGGTTTTACTGTATTTTTTATCAGTTATGGGGGAGATTTATTGATAAATATTTAAGACATGTAGTGAAAAAAGCTACTTTTACATGAGGGAGGCATATTTTATGAAACAAATTAGTGCAATTGATGCGTATATGGCACAAGTTTATAAGTGGATCATGATTATTTTGATTGTTTCTGTTTCAGCTGGTGGATTTGATTTTATAACAATGAAGTTATTGGGATTTTATCCGAATATTACATGGACAGCTTTAGGAGTCTATGCTTTAACAGTCGTGGCTTACATATTAGTGGGTGCTAAGCTTATGAAGACTGGATTAAAGGATGGCGTAGTACCACCTAAAATGATGATTTATGGAAAAGTTTATATAACTGTTTTGCTTTTTGTTCAATTTAATTTTATTATGTATTTAATTCCATCACGTGAATTCTGGGCTTTCGCATTCTATTTTGCTCTAGTTGAAGCGTTATTTTTGGACAGAAAATTATGCTTAATTACTATTGGCGGATTAACACTTTCAACAGTAGTTGGATGTATTCTAAAACCAGAGACTATGTTACCAATTAAGGATGGTCTATTTGTTCCTGATATGTTAATACGTTTCTTTATTATGTTATTATCATTTGTGGGAGTTTATCTATTTACGGTGTTTGCAGGAAAATACTTAGCAGATGCAAAACGAGATGAATTAGAGAAGAATAATAATATGACTAATCAGATTCTTGATAAAGCAGGTAGTATTTCAGAACGTCTTGCACAAACAAGCGGCATGGTATTGGAAAATGTTGAGTCAGAGAGTGCTGCTACAGAAGAGTTGTCATCTATAAGTGAAGAACTTCTGGAGATGAGTCGTAATATTATTGAACATAATAATGAAAGTACTAATAATCTGCATCTATTAAAAGAATGTAGCCATAATGTTTCGGAAAAGGTGAAGAAAAGTACTGAAATTTCCGATGAGCTTGTTAACATTTCCAGTGATAACGAACAAGATTTGAATAACCTTCTTTCAGTTAGTGATGAGGTGGTAACATCTAATCAGAATACGATGGAAGCAATTGAGAGACTTTTAAGTGGTACAAAGAAAATTGGAAGCACCGTCAATATTATAGACGAAATTGCAACATCAACCAATTTACTTGCATTGAATGCATCAATTGAAGCTGCCAGAGCAGGAGAAGCAGGCAGAGGTTTTGCTGTTGTAGCCAATGAGATCGGAAATTTGGCTAGGAACACGCAATCTTCATTAAAAGAAATTAATGACGTTGTAAAGGCACTGGAGAATGAAGCAAGCGCGGTTACCAATTTTATTGGTCTAAATTCGGACAAGTTAAGTTATCAGAATGAGACATTAGCAAATACGGTTGAAAAAGTTAAGAATATGATGAAATTATTGTCCTCTTCGTTAAATGCAATTAGAGAAGTCGATGCTTTGAATGAAGAGCAGGTTTCACTGATTGCAACAACTTTTACATACAATGAGAATATATCAAGACAGATTGAAGTGGAAAATGAGCAGTTTACAAACATCGTAGGTGTTGTACAGAATAATACACAGGAAATTACAGAATTGAACAACCAAGTTGATGGCTTGAATCAAATCGTGAAGGAACTTGAAGAATTGCTTAAGAAGTAAGATTATGAAAATAATTGGAGGCGAGAGTAATTAATGAATAGTTATGTACGAATTAGCCAGATAGCGGTTTATCATCCTGATAGGGTTTTGGACAATGAGTATTATATTGAACATTACAAGAAACAAGGAAAAGATGTAAAAAATCTGCTAGAGAATGTATATGGTAGAGATAAGCGATATGTCATTGATGAGAATGCTGAAGAAAAAGAAAATTCTTTAACAATGGAGATTAAAGCAGCAAAAAAGGTATTGGAAAAGGCAGCTTTAACAGGAAAAGATATTGATATGGTAGTATCTGCTTCACAGATACCAGAATACGTTGTTCCATGTTGTTCTGTAATGATCCACCGTGCAATTGAGGGAAAATGGGATTCTATTTGCTACGATTTTAATGCCAATTGTATTAGTATGGTATTTGCATTAGAGAATGTATTTCGTTATATGGAGAGTAATAAAAGAGTAAATCGAGTTCTCCTTGTCGGTGGTGAGTATACAACCCAAGTACATAATCCAATGAACGAATATGGCTATGGAGTATTTGGTGATGCAGCTTGTGCTATAATTTTGGAGAGAACAGTAAGGAGTAGTGGATTAATCGATTCAGATTTCTTTATAAATGATATTTACTTTGACAAGATGATATTTCCGCATTGCGGTATGTCTAAGATTTTTGAGTCAGATAAAGAAGCTATTCTTTCTACTATGGAACCTGTTGGTTGTGACTTAGATGAGGTTGAGAGAAAACTGTTAGATGTGATTAAAAGAAATGGTTTAGAAGTCAAAGATATTGGCATGTTCTGTTTCTCGCAATATCTAATCAAAAATACTGAGATACTTAAAGAACATCTAAACATTTCAGATGAACAGTGCATTTATGTTGGAGATGAATATGGTTATACTGGTGTATCAAGTCCGTTTTTAGTTCTTGATAGGGCAATTGAGTTAGGAAAAGTAAAACGTGGCGATTATATTGCATTTTGGACGATTGGTGCAGGTATGCAGCATATAGTAATGCTTATTCAATATTAAACTTTAATATGCTAATATAATAAAGAGATTTGCTTGACAATTTATTAGGTTTTTAATATATTATTAGTAATACTATTTTGACCGATGGGGGGATATTCAATTGAATCCCTCCTTTTTTACTTGGTAGGAAAAATTTTGAAAAAAAATTGTTTGAGGCTGAATTAGGCTTCTTTTAACGATTAAATTATAAAGTACATAATGATAGGTTTTACCTACTCAAAAGGGATGGCAAAATAGAAAGGAAAAAAGAAAAAGAGAGTAGGGGTAAAGTATGGATCAATTTGCAGCTATTGTAAAGCATGTGGATGACTTTGTTTGGGGACCTGTAATGCTGTTCTTACTAGTGGGAACGGGAATTTTCTTAACTTTTCGTACAAGGTTTTTGTCTTGGAGAAATCTCGGATATGCATTAAAGATGACACTAAGTAAAGAATTTCGAAAAAAGGGAGAAGGGGAAGGGGATATCTCACCTTTTTCTGCATTAACAACAGCATTAGCAGCAACCATTGGAACAGGAAATATCGTTGGTGTTGCAACAGCTATGGTTTCAGGTGGACCAGGCGCTATCGTATGGATGTGGATTTCAGCTTGCTTTGGATTAACTTCAAAATTTAGTGAGTGTATGCTTTCTATAAAGTACCGTGAAGTTAACGAAAATGGAGAAATGCTTGGTGGACCAATGTTTGTCATGAAGAAAGCATTTAAACATAAAAAACTAGGTGCAGTATTCGGATGGTTCTTTGCGTTATTTGCAGTTGTTGCATCTTTTGGAATCGGAAACTTGACACAGGCAAACTCAATTGCGGATGCAATTAATGAAACATCTGGAGTTTCCAAAAGAGTTGTGGGTATAATAATCACAGTATTAGCATTAGCAATCATTGTTGGTGGGATTAAGACAATATCAAAAGTATCATCTGTTGTTGTTCCACTTATGGCAGTATTTTATGTAATTGCGGGACTTGTTGTTATTATTGGAAACATTGAAAATGTACCATCTGGAGTAGCAATGATTTTTAAATATGCTTTTAGTGTTAAAGCAGTTTCCGGTGGTGTGTTAGGCACGATTACAGCATCTATGATGCGTGCTATGCGTTATGGCGTAGCGCGTGGTGTTTTTTCCAATGAAGCGGGAATGGGTTCTGCAGCTATCACAGCAGCAGCGGCAACGACGGACAATCCTGTTCGTCAGGCATACATCAATATGACAGGAACATTCTGGGATACTATCGTTGTATGTACCATTACAGGATTATGTATTGCCAGTTCCGGCGTACTAGGCAGTGTAGATGCCAATGGAAAACTAGTTACTGGGTCTGCGCTAACAATTGCTGCGTTTCGAACTGTTTTAGGAGATCTTGGTGCGTGGCTGATTTGTATTGGGATTGCTTTATTTGCATTTTCAACCATTCTAGGTTGGGAATATCATGGTGAAAAAGCATTTGAATATTTGGCAAATACCCATAAGTATAATATCGTTTATCGTGTTGTATTTTCATTGTTTGCGTATGTTGGTGCAACCACAACACTAAATCTTGTTTGGAACATCTCGGATATTGCTAATGCGTTAATGGCGGTTCCTAACTTAATCTGTCTGCTTGTGTTAAGTGGGGAAATTGCGAGGGATATGAAAGCATTCGAAAAACAAAGAAAAGGTTCGTGATTTCACTACATACAGTAGAATATAGAATTGAAAAGACTTTCTTTATGCAGTATGATAAAGAAAGTCTTTGTTACCGTAAAAACAAAAAATTGGAGATAAAGAAAATGATTCTTAGATTACCGGATTACTATAAGGATTTTCACTGTATAGCAGATAAATGTAAAGACAGTTGTTGTATTGGATGGGAAATTGACATTGATGAAGAAACATTAGAGTATTATCAAGAAGTCCCAGGAAGCTTTGGAAAAAGATTATCAGAGAATATTGTAAATGATGGAGAGGATACTAGTTTTGCACTCCATAATGGAAGATGTGCATTTTTAAATGATAAAAATCTGTGTGATATTTGTACAGAGTTAGGGGAGACGGCTTTGTGTGAAATCTGCCTAGAATATCCAAGATTTACAATAGAATATGGTACTGTAAGAGAAAAATGTTTGGGATTGTCCTGTGAAGAAGCTGGCAGACTTATATTTGAGAAAGACGATTCGATGCAGATTGAAGAGAACGTAATAAAGGAACAGTTTGAGTGGAAAGACGAAGAAGAATACGAGGAATATGAATC
>DBKX01000276.1 GCA_002297865.1 Lachnoclostridium sp. UBA739 | reverse complement strand
GACGATACCCTGCTCCCCATACTGTCTCCAGTATCTTAGGATTCTTGCTGTCATCTTCAATCTTTTCACGAATACGATTAATATGCACCATAACAGTTGCACTATCCCCCATATAATCATATCCCCATATTTTTTCAAAAAGCTGTTCTTTCGAAAATACAATATTAGGGTTCATCGCCAGAAACTTAAGCAGCTCAAATTCCCGATTGGGAAACTTAATTTCCTGCTCCCCTTTGTAAACCTTCCAGCTATTGACCAGTATCCGCAGTTCCCCAATCTTTATTTCTTCTGGTTCCCCTGCTTTTTCCTCTGAATTCCTTTTCAACATACGATCATACTGCCTTAGGTTGGCATTGACTCTCGCCACAAGCTCTGCTGGATCAAAAGGCTTTGCGATATAATCGTCTGCACCAATTCCAAGTCCTCTGATTTTATCTACTGATTCTGTCCTTGCCGTTACCATAAGAATCGGTATATCCACTTTTTCTCGTACTTCTTTGCATACCTCATAACCGCTTTTTCCCGGAAGCATTAAATCCAGCAGCATCAAATCAAAACTTTCCTGTTCTAGCAGTTCCTGCACTCTTTCTCCATCCAGTACAATCCTTGTCTCAAATCCCGCCGCTTTTAGATAAGCCTCCTCTATCATACTAATATCTTCATCGTCCTCTACAATTAATATCTTCTTACCATCTGTCATTTATATTTCACTCCATAACTACATTCTATACTTTCTTAAGCTGCATACTGACAGAAAAACCATCTGCATTTTCTGCCTTGACACTGCCCCCCATTGCCTCTATCAGATATTTCACAATATAAAGCCCCAGTCCATTTCCGTCTTCTTTATTTCTCGACTCATCAGCCCGATAAAACTCATCAAAAATATAAGGTAGCTTTTCCTCTGCCACACCAATACCGTTATCCGAAAAGCATACCTTAACTTTCTCTTCTATTTGATTCAACGATATTTTTATTTTCAAGGGCCTTGTCTTGGCATATTTCCTGCTATTTTCCAAAAGATTGTCAAAAATTCTGGAAAGCTGTTCTGGATCGACAGATACATTACCCGTTATTCCCTTTGTATCAGCAGCTATCTCAAGTTCTTCCTTCGTAAAGATCTCCTGCTTTTCCTTTACATAGTTTGTGATAAAATTGGAAATTTCTATTGTTCGAAGATCAATCGGCATATTTCCTGTCTCCAGTTTTGACAAATAAAATAACTGATTTAGGAGTATATCCATATCTCCTGTTCTTCGATACGCAGTCTGTAGAAATTTGTTTTGCTGTTCTGGTGTAGATACCACCCCATCAAGAAGTCCCTTAATGGTTCCCCGAATTGCTGTGAGCGGAGTCCTTAAATCATGGGAAATACCTGCAATCATATCCGTCCTTGCCTTTTCGTATTTTCTGTTTCTCTCCTGTTCTGTCAAAATAGATTTCCGCATATCATTAAAGGTATCGCACACATCTTCAAACTCCGTATCTCCCTGATAATCACAATTCTGAGTTAAATCATTCCTTCGAATCCTTTCTGCACCATCTGCTAGGATATTTAACGGAGTCATGATATGCTTTACTAGTCTCTTTGTAAAAAACTGGCTTACCAATACCAGTACTGTGATGCAAAGAATACCATCTGCCAAAATAAGTAAAAGGAACTCATTCCTATGTATGGTATAATCTTCAAACAATTCTTCCAAAGCATCATCGTCTACCGTCTGCTCCATATAAATTCTAAACTCCTGTTCAATAGCCTCTGCATATACTCTTACAACCATAATGTTAATAGCTAAAAAAATAAGCAGTGTTACTAGAACCATCCATGTATTTGACAAAAAAATACGCCTTTTAACAGTTTTCTTGCCCATAAACAAGCCCTCCCAAACTTCTAATAGGGAAGGCGGCTTTTTTCAGTCACCTTCCCGATACAATTTTTATTTTATACTATCCGCTATTATTTTTCCACAATTGCTGCCATAATCATCATTAATATCCCCTATCCAACTAATTCTTCGGTTTTGATTGCTTCCCTGTAATATTCTATTTGATATTTAATCTTACATACTTGTCTAGTCGCTTGCATAATATATCTACAATCACATTCACAAGTTCCCACCTCATGCATATATTTCTCGTGCAAAATTTCTATATTACGAAAACTTCCAATTAACGCTTCTGTTTGAAATGCATTTTTTGGTTTTTGCAGCATACTTTCAAATTTTTCATGAAGTTCTCTTTCATATGAACAATGCGCCGCTAAACTTCCCTGAAATACTTGATTATGAGGAAAATATGATTATCTCTCCTGCCATTTAATGAAATCATAGAGCATAATCTTAAATTCTAAAGATAAAATTCCTAAAATATTTCTAAACTTTTTTAACACTCAACGAATGTCATACATATTTGAAAAAATTTCATTGGCTTCTATTCAAATATTCATATAATCACCCTGTTCAACACTATCCAAAGCCTGTGGAACATATTTCTTAATTTGATTTACCTCTGCATCCGAAAGGAAGAGATGTGTTGCTCGAACGGAATCTTCCCAAACATTTAAAAGTGCTGTCAGCAATAAAGTATTTCTTTCTTGAACTTCATATATTTTCATGTCATTTATCCCCATATTTTCTAATTTTTCTTGATTATACTATGACTTAATCAGAAAGCCTTGTCCTTCCCGAAATTCATATTTTTAATTTCCTACCTGATAAATGTCTTTTCCCGATGTAATATAATGTATGATATAGTTTGGGCGCACAGCGGGTCCAAAACTGTAACCGCTGTAACATTCCGCAGTACCATAGAAACAGACATATAGATCTCGAAACATTGGTTTTGCTAACTGTATAAGAATTCTAATAATTAAACCAATAATCTTAACAGCCATTATTTTTTCCTCCATTTTAACAAGAATGCTGAATTTGTAATTACAAATACTGAACCAGCATTATGTACAAGTGCGCCGATAACAGGATTTAATATTCCCAGGATTGCCAATGTAATTGCAATGAAATTTAGAGTCATTGAAAAAGTCATATTCAGTTTGATTATAACCATCATGTGCTTAGACAGTGCCACAAGATGTGGCAACTCTTTAACCTCATCATCCACTAATGCTATGTCGGCAGCATCCACTGCTATATNNTATATCACTTCCTACACCACCCATAGCAATTCCTACATCAGCCTTTTTTAATGCTGGAGCGTCATTGACACCATCACCAATCATACACACCGGCATTCCGTTCTTTTGATATTTCTCAATGTATTCAAGCTTATTCTCTGGCATACAGTTTGCCTTTACATCTTTGATATGAAGCAAACTTGCTATCGTATTTGCAGCATTTTCATGATCTCCAGTCAAAAGAACTGGACATATACCAAGTTTTAATAGCTCATCTATCATGTTTCCGCTTTCCTTGCGCACAGTATCTGATAATGCAAGGAAACCGGCAAAAATGTTGTTTATAGATACATAAACGATTGTACATCCTTGTCTGACATAGTCTTTGGTATCTTCTAGAACCGGTATCTTCACATTATACGCCTTTAATAATTCTGGATTACCCGCAAGCACCCCTTTCCCTTCAATCTCTGCACACACACCTCTTCCCGGGATCATCTGAAAATTATCAACTTTTGCAAAATCATTTTTTTCTTTCTTGAAACAATGAACAATTGCTTTACCCAGCGGATGCTCCGAAAATTGTTCGGCAGAAGCCACAATTTGATACAGTTCTTTTTTTGTTAATAACTCAGACACACTTTGCACCGCAATGACTCTAGGTGTACCATAAGTAAGCGTACCAGTTTTATCAACCGCTATTATCTTTGTATTTGCCAGTCGTTCCAATGCATCACCTTGTCGAACAAGAAACCCATGCTTTGTTGCATTCCCTATAGCAGCCATAATTGCTGTCGGTGTAGCGAGCACTAATGCACAAGGACAAAATACAACAAGTATTGTCACTGCTCTGATAATCTGTCCCGTAATGAGCCATGTTACCACAGCTGCACTCAATGCTATTACTACAATCCAGGTTGCCCACCTGTCTGCAATTCCAACAATCTTTGCCTTTCCAGCATCCGCTGACTGGACCAGTCTTATCATACGTTGAATACAACTGTCTTCCCCCACTTTGGTTGCTTCCATTTCAAAAGTTCCAAACTGATTTACCGTACCACTGGATATCTCATCACCAACCGTTTTATCAACAGGAAGTGATTCACCTGTCATTACTGCCTGATTGATGGAGGTCTGCCCCAATATAATGATTCCGTCAACAGGAATTGTCTCACCTGGAAGAACACGAATTTTGTCACCAACCCTGACTTGCTCAGCCGGGACTATTACTTCTTTATCCATTTGTAAGACCCTGGCTGTCTGCGGAGTCAGATGTACCAGTTTTTCAATACCAGCTCTGGCTTTTGCAACAGTCATTTCCTCCAATAGAGCACCTAACTGCATTATAAAAGCCACTTCGCCTGCTGCAAATGTTTCTCCAATACAAAGAGAAGCAATAAGTGCAAGTGAAACCAACACATCAGCCTTAATATCAAAAGCTGTAACTAATCCTATAATGGCTTCCAGAATAATAGGAAGTCCACATAAAATAATAGCAACCCACGCCAAATCAAAAGGAAATAGCTGAACATTAAGTAAACTACAGATAATTGACACACCAGAGATTGCAAGTAAGATGATATCTTTCCTAATACCACCTATTTCCATTAACTCTTCTAGTTTTTTTATAATCTGCTTCATTAGCAATACTCCTTTCTATACCCAACAGGGTATTGGTATAATATACACATAGGGGTATGGGTTGTCAATAGTGTTTTATCTTTTTACAATAAGAAAAAAAGTGGACTTACCACAAAATGGATCATCCACTTTTTTACTTGAATAAAACAATTATCCCATATTAGAAAATCGTTCTACCGCTTTTGTAAATTTTTCAATTGTTTTATCCGCATCTCCATGTTCGATACCATCTTTGACACAGTGTTTGATATGTCCTTCTAAAACAACCTTTCCACATCCATGAAGAGCAGATTTCGCTGCATTAATCTGAGAAAGAATATCTTCACACGGAACATCCTCGTCAACCATGCGATCAATTGCCTGTACCTGACCAATTATCTTTTTTAAACGACGATGTAAATTGTCTGCATCCATACATTGCTTCATATTAGAATCCTCCATACTATAAGGGGTATATGTTTATTGTACTATGCTGGTTGAATAAAGTCAATTTGACATTGGATTTCAGGAATTTCATTTCCACCAGTTATGACACACCTATACCAGCAACCTCTTAGCGAATGATGCTGCTCCAAAGGATGTGCAGGAACTGTTAGGACACTCAAATGTAAGTACCACAATGAATGTCTATGCTTACTCAACAAAAAAAGCCAAACGGGACTCCGCTGTGAAATACAAAGAAATTTAAATAATCTGGAACTGCGTCCATTTCTGTGACTTCAACCTCCTGATGAAAATTGCGCCACGGAACACAAGATCAATACTCATACCGATTGCAACACCGAGAACACCCCATCCCAGCCACAAGCCAAACAACGCCGAAAACAGCAGTCGTGCAGCAATAGTCAGCGTAATTGATACGATCATAGTGAACTTCACATCGCCGGCAGCACGAAGTCCATTGCCCAGTGAACCAGCAAATGGATAAGCCAGACCATTGAAGATATTATTAATTTTAACCCAAATACACCAATGCAGTTACCAACGACATTAATGACATTTGCGATAATGGATATGTACATCGTCACATTCGCTTTACCGATACTGCGGCAAAGTGCCGCACCGGCATCATATACAGCAAGCGCTGGTAAGGAAAGTGTTGTGATTATAAGATAGGATTCACAGACTGTCATTACATCAGGCTCAATCTTGCCAAATAGAAGTTTTAAAAGCTGTGTATCAAACAACAGAATCAAAACCGTCATAATAACGGAAACAACAGTAGAAATCATCAAAAGCTGTCCCGAAGAACGTGAAGCCGATTTGTTATTTTTGTTTCCGATATACTGGCTGATGATAACTGCACCACCAGACGATAGTGCTGTGAACAAGAATATAAGTACAGTAGAAAAATAAATAAGTTTATTCATAAACAGCTTTATTTTATTTCTTTTCCATCCTGCCGTCAAGATGCAATAGCCACTGAAACCAAGCTTAAAAGCCTCAGTCTCCAATCAGACACAAACTGGATATGTCAATAACTTTCTTTTAATATTTTGAAAAAGAGTTTGTCATTCCAAACCAATAATGATATAGTTAAGAAAATGAATTTGAGGTGACATACAATGAACTATATAAAACATAAATCAGATGAATCTATGGAAGATTACTTG
>DBKX01000349.1:14212-18606 GCA_002297865.1 Lachnoclostridium sp. UBA739 | reverse complement strand
CATTCTGGCATTTCGGATATAAATAAAAATAAAATTCTTAATAAGATTTGATTTAATTATGTTTTACTTATATTTAATAAAATAATCTCTATTTTTTAATATTAACTTTTTCTATCGCTTCAAAATAACAAGCCATAAAATCGCCTTCTCCGTTTTCAAAATCGGCAACCGCCAAAGAAAGTTTTTTATTAAGTTCTTTTATCATAATCAAAGCGATTTCATGCGATTCGTTTTCGGTTAAATTAGGATTATTTTTAAGTATTTGCTTTGCAACTTTATTAATATTTACTCTTCTATAAACTCCATCGCTGTCCATTTTATTCTCCGTTGTTATTACTTTAGTTTTTTTAAATCGTTTATAAATTCAGAAAATAATTTTACTTTGCTACTTTTTTCAAACTCGTTTTCCGTAAGAATATAGCAACCGTCCGTATCGACTTCTACAATGGCTCGTCCTTTTTTAGCGGGCTTTTTAGAAAATATATCGTCTTCGTCAAGCGTAATAAAAAATACTTTTATATCTTTCATATTCATACAGCTCCTCAAAGTATACTGTCTGATCTAATTCAACTTCTCTCTTCCAAAATGGCTCAATTGCCATATTTATTTCCAAGAATCGTCTTTCTGGCGTATTTATTGTATTTTGTGTTACTTCCATTATCCTATTAAGTAATAGATAAACATTCTCGATGTATTCTTCTATCCTAAAAAACAACGTCTCTAATCCATATTTTTTGATTAAATATAAAAAACAATTGGAATAAAACTCCTTAACAGTATCAATTAACAAAATAAAGGAATCAAATCTTTTATAGTACTCTTTTACTGGTGAATCAAATGTATAATACTGACTAAACATATTTGGATATTCAAGAACTAAGTCTTTAACTTCCTCCAAACTAATATTATCCTGAGTAGCTTCTAAAGTTGTTTCATCAAAATAAATCCTATCTTTAATTTTCTCTGTCTCCTCTGTACTCGGCAAAGGTATGAATCTATGCAACTGAACTGTAATTCTATTAGAAAGTAACAATAGTTCTTCCATAAGTTTAATTGTTTCTTTAAAGTCCTCAATTGTTTCATCTGGATAACAAAAAATGAATGATGCTGTTATTGCACATTGCCTTTTGGAACATATATATCTTATAGTTTCAACTGCATTTTTTAGATTTAAATTTTTGTTAATTATTTTCTGTATTCTTGCTGAACCAGTTTCAATTCCTAGATATATTCCAACACAATTTGCACCTGTCATACAATCTATCAATTCCTCATCTAAAACATCCACTCTAGAAGAACATGTCCAATCAAATGGTAATCCTCTTTTTCTGAAATTCTTGCAAAAATGAAGTATGTACTGCCTATTTACTGTAAACATATCATGTTCAATTCCAAAATGCTTTACGCCATAAATCTCGTTGCATTTTACCATTTCATTTAAGATAACATCTACAGGTTTGACTCTATAATGTCTTCCCCAAAATGTGCTTGTAGTGCAAAATGTACATCCAAACGGACAACCACGTCCGCCTTCAATACGATGTCTAGCTTCCTTGTTAATGTTGAAAGGTGTATAGTCAAAGACTGTATATTTTTCCAATTGTTCCTCACCGATTAATTCCGCACACGGATTACTTCTAATTTTTTTTTCGCTTCGATAAGCAACTCCTGGTACAGCGGCAAATGACTTCTGATTCCATAACGTATCAACAAATTGTTCTATTGTTCTTTCAGATTCCCCCAAACAAATTGCATCTATAAACGGAAATGCCTCTAAACATTCATAGCTAGTCACAGTAGCCTGGGGACCTCCAAAAAATACTTTAATCTCCTTGTTCTTTTCCTTAATATATTCTGCAATTTTTACTGCTGGAATAAACGCATTACATATTGTATAAAACCCGACAACTCTTGGACTTAAATTTAATATATACTCTCCCATTATTTTGATATTTTCTAAAAAACTTTCTTTATACTTTATCGCTCCATTTTTATTCAAAAGATCAAAATTAATACAATCGATACTATAATGTTTCTTTAATATATCTCTTAGTATAAACTGCCCTAGATGTATGTTATTATCATCATTAAAATATACTGCATTTACAAACACAAGTTCTGACATCCCGTACTTCCTTTCAAAACTTTTACTTTATTCTTTCCATTATATACTATATATACTATATATACAATCTTTTATCTACACTTTTATTCTTTTTTTTCCACTTTTGTTCAAAACTTTTTTATTCATACTATATTTTGTTATAGGTATGGAATTTCACTTTACAATTCACTTCACTAAAGAGCAGACTATATATTTCTACATAATCTGCCCTTTTAGTGTTCATCTTAACTTAACGACATTGCATTTTCACGTTGAGCTTCTTTATCCAGCGGAACTTAATCCTGTTTAAAGGAACTAATTACTTCCTCAAAATCTGCTACCACATCAAGATTTTTTTTGGCCTGTCCTGCGATTCCTTGCACATCGTACACTAATTCCTGTGTATTTTCAGAAACGTTAGTAATACCAGCAGTACTTTCTTCTACCGTTGCACTAATCTGATTAAAGGAATCTGAGATTTCTCCAATAATCTGCTGTAATTCTTTGGTCTTATCAGACAGCTGATCCATTGTGTTATCAATGCATTCTGCACCTTCTGCGTATTCTTTTCCTGCAACTACCCAGCTATCATAGTCTTTTAAGACATCCGTTCGAATATATTCAATTAACTGATTGGAGCTTTCTGCTAAAGAAGAAACAGATTTATTAACCATATCACTGATAACTTGAATGTTATTCGCTGTTTCACGACTTGTATCTGCAAGTACACGAATTTCATCTGCAACTACAGCAAATCCTTTCCCTGCTTCGCCTGCTCTTGCAGCTTCAATAGATGCATTTAGAGCTAGTAAATTTGTCTGCTGAGAAATACTTAAGATATCACTTGTTAATTCATTAATCTGTTCTACCTTCTTACTTTCTGTAATCGCATTTTCCACAGCGCCTGTGATAGAGTTCATCATTGTAGTTGACTTTTCTCTTTGAGTTTCACACATTTCCGATAAACTGTCAGCTTTTGTTCTGATTTCAGATGCAAGCGTCTTCATGCCATTCACTTCTGTCTGAATATCAGCTGCATTATTATTTACTTCTACTGCATTACCTGTAACAACTGCAACTGAAGATGCTACTTCTTCCATACCCGCTGCAAGCTGTTGCATGGTTGCAGATATATCTTCAATACGTCCTTTTGCAGAGTTTGAAACATTATCTAATTCATCGGTAGTCTCTTTTAAGACATTTGAGTTTTCTGTAATTCTAGCAAATACTTTTCCTAAATTATCCAACACAAGGTTGAAACCAACAAATACCTCACCAATTTCATTATTTCTATTAATTTCAATTCTATCAGAAAGTTCAAGACAATTATTAGATATGGATTCAGCTACTCTATTAACAAGTTTCTGACCTTCTGCTAATGGTTTTAAAATACATATATAGATGGCACCAATGATTATTATAAAAACAGTGACCATAATTATACCAACCACAACATTAATCCAAAATCTTATGTTAAAAACAACTTCTCCACGCCCAACGATTGTATCCAGCTTATCGTTGCAATATGATATTACTTGACTAAGCTTTTCCTCAACTGCTTCTCCTTTAACATTTAGTTCATTCTTTGCAATCAAAAGTAATTCATTGACATTTCCATTTATTACAAATCCAAGTGCTTTATTATACGAAACCAGATATTCTTCTATTGTGCCGTTAAGTTCAGTGTATAAAGCTGTTTCTTCTTCACTACTATGACCGGATTTTAATTCTTCTAAACAAGCTTTTACTTTTTCTTGTTTGGAATGAATAAGTTCTTCCGTTGCTTTCTTTTCAGCTTCAGCCTTTGTGGTATAAGAAAGTAATTGAGGAAGTAATCCATAATACTCTGTTTTAATATCATTCAATTTGTATATATCATTTCTGACAACGTCCTGTGTTTCCGTTGCAACATCATGAAGTCTTCCAATTGCCTCATTCGAACTTAACACACTAAATATTGTAACTACAATAGTAACTACAAACATCGTTATTGCACTTTTTCTGATGCTCGTTTTCTTTTGGTTTTTCATTATTTGTCTCTCCTAATGCTTGCTTTATATCTTATATTTCGACAAAACAATAGAAGTAGGGTACTGGTAATTTATTACTTATCAACCTCTTTCAGATCATCTTTTGCTGGACCATTAATCAACTCTCCCGTAAACGTAAAACGTGAACCATGGCAAGGGCAATCAAAAGAACGTTCTTCTTGATTCCATTCTAGTACACAGCCTAAGTGTGGACACCTAGCTGAAAAACAATGAAATTCTCCCATTATATCATGATACAC
>DBKX01000349.1:0-14187 GCA_002297865.1 Lachnoclostridium sp. UBA739 | reverse complement strand
CTGATACACTGCAATTTTTTTACCATGTTCTTTGATAATTGCCCCACATCCTGGTTTGATTTCTTTCATAGCTTCATTTTCAAAATGAATTTTCTGTAATTTAAAATGATGAATCACAGATGTCAAGTGTTCTTTCCACTCTTCTTTCGATCCTTTTGCTACAAATCTGGCTGGATTAAAGATGGAATCCTTTTTTTCTTCTCCCTCGCATATCATCTCTGTCAAAATCATTGCCGCCACCATTGCATGAGACATTCCCCATTTATTAAACCCTGTGGCAATATAAACATTTTCTGTCCCTGGTGTAAAATGTCCAATGTAAGGGACCTTATCCAGCGTAATACAATCTTGGTTCGCCATATGGTAACATATCTCTGAATCCTTATAATAATGCTTCACTGCCTCTTCTAAGTCTTCAATGGAGTTTTGTTCTAACTGAACACCTGGCCTATGATTCTGTCCTGCAATAATCACATAGTCTTTATATTTTCGAAAGGAATACCCTGTATTGTTGGCAGCTACATACATTCCATATGGCAGCGCATCACTTGCTTTCGCTACCACAACATTTTCTCTCTCTTGATACATTCTAAGGGAATATAATCCTTTAATTTTTTCAATTGGATAGTGATTTGCCCATATTACAATCCCCGCTTCTACTTCGAGCATCTTTTCTGTTCCATCCTCCTGAACGGAACAGACTTTTAATATATGCTCTCCTCTTTTTCCTTCTAGTGCAGTATGTTCGTATATAGTCACTTTATCTGCTATGGCTTTTAAGAATTTAATTGGATGAAACTGTGCTTGATTGGGAAATTTAACAGCTCCCGTTACTTGAAATGGCAAGGCTGTATCCTTTGTATAAGAAGCATTGATCCCTACACGCTTTGCAGCACTTACTTCCTCTTCTAATTGCTCTGTATCTTGCAAACTATAGACAAACGAGTCGATTCGTTCAAAATTACAATCAATATGCTCTTTCTTTATAATTTTCTCATATTCATCAATCGCCCGCTCATTATACATTGCATATTCTTTCGCCTTTTCCGCTCCAAACTTGTCCCATAATTCCTTATAGATGAGATTATGCTGAGATGTGATTTTAGCTGTTGTATTTAAAGTCATCCCTTGCCCGATCCTATCTGCCTCTAAAACAACTGGTTTTTTTCCGTTGTTTTGTAAATAATATGCAATCAAAATTCCTGTAAGTCCCCCTCCAATGATTACAACTTCTGCTTTTAAATTTTCTTTTAGAGATGATCTCCTATCTATCTTAATTTCATTCCAGATTGATTCAAACATAAAAATCCCGCCTTTCTGTATATATTTACTATAACCAGAAAGACGGGATTTATGTGTAAGCAGAATTTCTCACTGTTCTTTTGTTTGTCTTTTTAACTCATCAAGATAACCAACGGCGGACAACGCTGCAATATTTCCTTGTCCTGCAGCTTTAATATACTGGTATGGTTTTCCTGCAATATCTCCTGCTGCAAAACATCCCGGAAGATTTGTCTTCATGTAAATGTCCACTGCAACGTGATTCTTATCTAAGGCAAGACCTGGCACTAACTGGCCTGGTGAAACACTATCTCGTAATATAAAAACAGCCGCCGTGTTAATTTCAGTGTTTTTTAGAATTAACTTTTCCACCGTATTCTCTCCAACAATTTCAACTGGGATATCACGGATTACTTCAATAGAATCCTTTACTTCCACTTCCTCTTTATACATAGGAATGTACGTTACTTTAGATGCAAGATCTGCTACATAATCCGCTTCCGCCTCTTCATGCTTATTGTAAGCGATGATAGTAACCTCTTTTCCCTTGTATAGAGGTGCGTCACAGGTAGCACAATAGCTAACTCCTCTTCCTAATAGTTCCTCTTCTCCTTTAATTGGTTTTCCAAAGTTCACTCCTGTTGCTAAAATAATAGAAGCAGCTTCATAAATCTCATTATTGGCAAGAATTGAATAGCAGCCACCCATTTCATAAATATTCGTTACCCTTGCTTCTGTTATCTCAACTCCCATTTGACCTGCGTGTTCAAGAAATATGTTCTTCATTTCTTCTCCACTCTTATGATAAAAGCCAAGATAATTATTAATCTCATGTGCCTTTGCTAACTTGGTGCTCATTTCTTTATGCCCAAATACAATGATACTTTTATTTCTCACTTTTGCGTTAATGGCTGCCGATATGCCAGCGGGACCACTTCCAATAATCGCTATATCAAATCGTTCCATTTTTAATCCTCCAATCAACTGTTTCGTATACTATTTTCACATAATGTATCCTAGATTGCAATTGTCTCCTTTTTATTTTGTAAATAATTTTACAATAATAATCTACTATTTTTTGGTTTACATAGCTTTTTGTTTTCTAACACATGCTAGTATCGAAAGGTTGGTGACTGTCATGAAGGATGAAATTAACTTAACAAAGGTGACAAACGGCTGTGGAAGCTGCGGTGGCTGTTCATGTGGAGAAGACTCTCCAAAAAAGCAAACCAAGTATGATAATGTAGAACCATTACCAGAGTCTTCAAGAGATCGACGTGATGGCCCTGGCGGAGAAAATGTGAAGTAATACTCTCTTGTAAATTATGAAAGCGCCTTGGATATTAATTTACCAAGACGCTTTTTACTAAATCCTTTTTTATAATGTTATTAATTTATGATAAGCTATTTTTCCAACAACCGTTAATGGTAGCTTTTCTAAAAACACAAAATCCTTTGGTATCGCATATCGTGCTATATTTTTTTCACACAATTCCAATAATTCCAGCTTTAACCTCGTCTTATTACATTCTAAATTCTTTGGTACAATAAATGCTTTTACCCGTTCTCCCCTGCGCTTATCTGGTACCCCTACAACTGCACACATAAATACATCATGACAGCTATTTATCACATTTTCTATCATCTCCGGATAAATATTATACCCATTGGATACTATCATTCTCTTTAGTCTTTGTCTAAAGTAGATATATCCTTCTTCATCTTGATACCCAAGATCGCCTGTGTGAAGCCATATTTCACCATCTGCATGTCTTCGTAACACAAGTCTTGTTTCTCTCTTCTCACCTAGATACCCCTTCATAACAGAAGGTCCTCGTAAAACAATTTCACCACTTTTTCCAGGGGGCATCTCTTCTTCCGTAACAGGATTTATTATTTTGATATATGTATCTGCGTATGGGATTCCTACACTATTAAACTTTGTACAGCCTTCTGGCATCAGACAACATCCTGTTACACTTTCCGTTAACCCATATCCCACACGAACAGTTGCCCTGCTCCCATGCTCACTTAGAATTCTATCTAGCTTTCTTTTGGTACTGGGTGATAAGGAATCTCCACCCGCAATGATACATTTGATAAAAGACAGATCTTGAATCTTATATTTATCTTGCAATAGAAGATTTTCATAAATTGCTGGAACGGAAGCAACTACATTTACTTTTTGTTTTACAATATTCTTTAAAAATGTCTCTGGGTTATACCTAGGCAAAAGGATAGCTACCCCACCCAAAACGAAGGTAGTATGAATGCATACTCCAAGTCCAAATCCATGAAACAATGGCATAACAGCCAGTACGCGATCTCCTCGCTCCAAACATCCGCACGCATCTATGCTCTGCAAAGCCAACGCATTAAAATTCATATTCGTTAATAAAATTCCCTTTGGCTTTCCAGTCGTCCCACCACTGTATAGAATGACAGCCGTATCACTTCCGGTTCCATGATACTCTGGTTCTACGTCGCATTTATGAGCCAAATTCATAAAATAAGTCCAGCTTTGTTCACTCTTCATTTTTTCTTTCTTATGTCCACTAGACAATCGAAGCCTTAGCTTGACCTGTCTTGGCATATATTCCTCTGATGATACAAATATAATATGCTTTAGTGGCATGCCAGCTAAATTAATCTTTCCCTCCAACTTGTCGGATACAAATATAATTTGGCTATCTGAAAGGGATAAGTAGTAGGAAATCTCCGCTTCTGCTGAAAGCGGATGTATCATATTCACAATCGCACCTATTTTATTGATAGCATAAAACAGAATAACTGCCTGTGGTATATTAGGCAGGCAAACCGAAACCGCCTCCCCTTTTTTCACTCCCATTACAGTTAGTGCCTTGGCACACTGGGTTACAGCATCACTCCACTCCTGATATGTAATCTTTCGTGAACAGTATTCTAATACATAATTCTTCTCATGTCCAACTGCACGGCTGGCTACAAAATCATAGAGAGAGGAATTCGGATACTCTAAATGTTTTTCCATTTTCATTCGTAATTCCCCATTCTTCTATTAAAGTTTACTTATGTCTATTCTTTTTTATAGTATGAATTTTGCTGTGATATGCTTGAAATGATGTTAACGACAATTAATAGTTTGATTCTTTCTTAAGATATAGTTTTCTAAATAAACATACTAATATTTTAACAGATACCAATATCATTTACAATATTTCTTGTCAACTACACGGATAGGAAAAATGTCCTACTCTCCCCGAAATAAAAGGGAACAGATTTTTTGTCTGCTCCCTGTTTTACTCTATCTTATTCTATTTCTTCTCTGTCATCACAACCATTAAATCTTCTGTTTCATCTGGCATCTCATCTAAATCATCACCTACATCTACAACCTTTGGACTATGACGATACAAGATATCATACATAACCGGAACGATGAACAGCGTCATGAGCGTTGCATAAAGCAAACCTACACTTACGACAATGGCCATACCTTTCTGCATTGCATTTCCAGCATCCTGCGAAAACACCATAACACTCATAGATAAAATAGTGGTTAAGGCAGTCATCAGGATTGGTCTCATACGTGTTTTTCCTGTTGCAATTAACGCCGTATGTTTCTCTACGCCCTGTATACGTAACTGATTGGTGTAATCTACAAATACAATACCGTTATTTACGACCGTTCCCATTAGAATCATGAATCCCATTAGGGCAATAGCGGATATTGACTGTCCAAACAACATTAATCCAATGATACCGCCTGTGAAGGCCAAAGGAACCGTAAAGATAATAATAAATGGTGATAAGAAACTCTGGAACTGTGCAACCATTACCAAGTAAATTAACAAAAATCCCAATGCAAGAGCCTGAAGCATCTGATTCACCATCTCCATAACCTGAGTAGATTCTCCTGCCATCTCAATTGTGTAGCCCTCTGGTGCTTCGTATTTATCTAATTTCTTCTGTAATTCTCTAGACAATAATGTTGCATTCTCTCCGTCCTTGGTCTCTGCTGTAACAGCCAGATATCTAGTCTGATTCTCTCTTGTAATACTACTTAATGTATATCCATCTACCTTTTTTGCAAATTGAGAAAGCTTGTATGTTTTGGTTACATCCTGACCTTCGCTATCCTTAGTCTTTGCTTCGATTGGCATATCCATAATATTTTCATAGGTTAATGGATTGTTTTTATTTACAATATTAACATCCACATCGACACTATCCATGCTCAGTGTAACTGCTTTCTTTTCCGTCGATATGTGTTTCGCAACTTCTTGGAAAATCTGTGCTACCGTTAAGCCTTTTTCTGCAGCCTTATTTTTATTAATCTTAAGATGAATTAGTTTATCACTTTCGTCAATGCCATTGGTAGCATTTTCAAGACCATCTACTTTATCCATCATCTTCATAATATCCTGGCTGATAGATATTAACTTATCCTGCTCTTCACCAAAGATATTCACGGTTACTCCACCGCCTGTTAAGGCAGACATATCTCCCATGGCTGAAGTAGAGATAGTAAGCTTTTCACACTTAATATCCTTTGTCTTCTCTTCCATATCTTTTTTGATTCTACGGAACTGTTTAATCGTTTTAATGTTATCATCGGTCAGTACGTTAAACTGGAAGGTAGAATAATTATCTGTGGAACCAGTCTGAGCAGCTAACATTCCTGCATTCCCATCTAATGCACCAACTTTTGCAATACCGTCCACGGAAAGAACTGCATTCATTACTTCATCCGCTGTTTTGTATGCAACATCCTGCTTCACATCTTTATCTAATGTCATGCTGATGGAAATCTGATTACTATCCATATCATCCATCATAACTAAACCGGTACGTGAAGTCTGAATAATACTAAGAACAAGCAAAACAACAGCAATTGCAAGGGGAACAATCTTAAATCTTAAACAGAATCCTAATGCTTTTCCATATGCTTCTTTCACTCCGTCAAAGAACTTGTGATTCTTTTCTTTCGTTGTTTTTAACATGACGGAACCCATAGTCGGTACAACTGTCAATGCAACGATTAAAGAAGCAATCAAAGCATAAGAGATTGTAAACGCAAATGGCACGAGCAGCTGGCTTACCATCCCCGTTGTATAAACCATTGGAAGGAATACACAAATCGTAGTAATAGTAGAAGCAATAATCGGCCCAGCTACTTGTTTCGCGCCTTGTACTGCTGCCTGTGCTGCTGGAATTCCCTTATGACGCAAACGATAGATATTTTCCATAACAACAATAGAGTTATCCACTAACATTCCAATACCGATGCAAAGTCCTGCCAGTGACATAACATTTAAATTGATGCCTGTAAAATACATAATAATAATTGCAAATAAAACACTAAACGGAATACTGAACGCAACAACAAAGGTCGGCCTTACATCCTTTAAAAACAGTGCGAGTACGATAATCGCAAGGAGTGCTCCAAGCAAAATACTTTGTAATACACTATCTAAAATTGTAGAAATATATTCACCCTGGTTCATCATGGAATTTAACTCAAGACCTTCATATTTCTTTTCTAATTTATTAAATGCTGATAAAATCTTCTTAGATACAGTGCTGGTACTTGCAGTACTAGATTTGAAAACGGATAACAAAACAGCATCTTCTCCATTTATCTTCGTATAACTTTCTCCTTGATTGTCAACGGTTACAACATTGGCAACATCTGATACTTTAATAGAACCTACACCATCTATCTTAGTTAATACCAGCTTTGATAGCTGGTTCGCCGTTTTAAACTGTTCTCCAACTTCTACTAACCACTGATTGTCGTCTTTATCGTCAATATACCCTGCTGGCATGGAGAAATTCTGTGCCGTAAGCATTGCCGATAACGTCTCTGTACTAACCAGTGCATCAATATTGGCATTCTCTAGGGTAGCCTTTTTAGACTCTTCCAGCTTTTCTTTTGCAGATTTTAACTCCTCTTCTGCCTTTTGCATCTGCTGTTTTCCTGATGCAATCTGTGCTTGCCCTGCACCAAATCCTGCAGATGCAGAATATCCTGCTTCCATTGTCTGTGACTGTTTCTCATCTAATCCAGCCATTTTATCATTCACAGATTTTAACACTGCTTCTGCTGCCTGAATCTTTACTTTTAGATTACCAAGTTCCGTATCAATCTGAGGAATTCTAACTTCCACGATCTGATACAGTTTTTCAAGTGTAGCCCCATCCAGTGCCTTAACCTGATCTTCCTGTCCGATCTGCTTCATCCATTTTATAAAACCAGATAACTTTTTAGGGTTGTCAATGGCATCCTTTACATTTGCTGGAATCGAAACATCGTTCTGCTGTGCAATCTTTCCAAGGTTTTTGTTAAACTGGGCAAATGCTACATTAAGTGCCTTGTAGTTTTCTTCTGCTTTTGCTTCCTTATAAGCATTTTTCTCTGCTAACAGAGCGCTTTCACTGGCTTTCAAGCTGCTTAAAGTTGATTCATAAGCTGCCTTGGTAGCCTGTGCTTTGGAAAGCTTGGTTGACGCCTCGGATAGTTGCTTGTTAGTTTCTTCCTGCTTATTGCCAAGCTCTTTTTCCTGACTCGCTAGCTGACTCTTTCCACTTTCTAAATCTTTCTCCGCATCTTCAATCTTCTTGCTGGCGTCTGCTAACTTGCTATTGACGTGAGCTAATATTTTATCATTTACTTTATCAATCTTCTTTTGATTTAGCCGAATTTCAACCGAATCTTTCACCATGCCATTGGCTGTCACACTTGCCACACCTTCCTGGCGTTCCAAATATGGTTTTACAACCTTCTCAGTAAATGTAGATAATTCCTTGATGTCTTTCCCTTTATAATTGACACTCGCATACATGGTAGCAACCATATCCGTACTTACTTCCATGATATTGGGAGTCCCGCATCCATCTGGCAATTCCATGGAACTAACCGCTTTGGACACACGTACAAGCGCCGCCTCCATATCGGTATCTTCTGCAAATTCTAACATGACCATTCCATAATTATTCGCCGAAGTACTTGATACGGTCTCCACTCCACTAATGGTTCCTAACGTACTTTCCATGGTACTGGTGATATCATTCTCTACCTTTTCAGGGGATGCCCCTGCTTCTGTCGTAATAACTGCCATATATGGCATCTCTAAATCTGGTAACATATCGGTCTGCATTTTGCTTAAACTGACTGCACCAATTGTTAAAACAATTACAACCGCTACTACAATAAAATAGGGTTTTTTCACGCAAAACTTCGTCATATTCTTCACTTCTCCTTATTACCTCAAAATCCCCGTATTTACATACGCTATGTAAATGGTTCTCATTCTAATCCAACATTTTTCCATCTTAACATACTGTGTAAAGATGTCAAGAGATATGGCTCATTTGACGTTATTTTTTTCATAAATATTTCTCATAAAATCAAAAAAGACTTACTAGATAATAATCCAGTAAATCTTAGTTGATTAAATTTAGAAACCTGCTGTGTCTGTTCTCCTGCATTTTTACTGCAAAAAGCAGTGACGACTGCATCATTTATGCTAAGGCATCAAAACCAGTATGGTCTTTTTTTGGCGGCAGACTGAATACCTTATTGGAAAATGAAATCACCCTTCCATTTTTTATTAAGTGGTAGAATAAATTTATACATTCATTATTTGGCTGCAAAAAGGAATGCGGACTTGTCTGTGCCTTTGCTTGAAGTGCGTTAAGAATACTCTGAATTCCCGAAGTATTATCAGCTACTGTTTCTGATTCTCCTGAGCCATCGTAGGATTTTCTACCTGCAAATTCCTCTTTCATTTTATTTTCCTGGTAATTCTTCCAGTACTCTTGACGGGATTTAACTTTATCTTGTAACCACTTGTTTTGTCCTGGACCATAGCCATGTTCCGTATCCAAGTCATATAACGCATTATTTTTATAGCCTACTGTTAAACCACGTTCCTCTTCCTTATCCCATCCTTGCTCCACATATAACTGATACGCCTTATAAAAGGAGTTTAATGAAACACCATACATTTCTCCATGTGCCTGCTTTCTTTCCATTGATTTTGTCATGACATCCCACAAATCCTGCCCATCAGGAGTATAGATTGTACCCTCGCGATTTTCTAAATTTCTAACATCATAGCCTGTTAAATCGTTAATTAACTGCCACATAACTGCTTTCTCCTGTACTGCCATATTCTCCAAATACTGTCTAGGCCTTTTATAACCAGCATTAGCAGGATCACACCAGCACAAATGTTCATAGAGACGTTTTCCATTATCTCCACTATTCAAAACCTGTTCTATTTTTTCAGCTAAAACCGGATCTACTCCCATCGCATGAATTTTATATTCATATGGGTCTACTCTTAGCAGCAATTCAGTATCATTAGGAATAACAATTCCATTTTCCTTAAAAAGCTGACTGATAGATTCATTCATTCCATTCCGAACGTTCTGCTGCCACTCATCATCATGCATAATGCCTCCACCAAAAGTCTTTTGAATAATGGGATCATAACTGTTTACAGCCGCTTGCCCTCCATAGAGTACTCTTAGTTCTGATTCGTAACATATTTCTCGCTCTCTGTCAGATAACCCTTTTATGTAATAAGGAGATTTTTTATTATAATATTTATCTTCAATGTGTTTAGATGGATTCGCAAACTTTTTATTTTCCTTATTCACCTTTGCATAGTGCTCATCAATTACTTTTGTATATTGACTCATCTTTTCAAGTATTGAAGCGGCTGGTAAGGAAGTTTTTCCATTCAGCTCCAGTCTATCCTGCGAATTCTGACTCACTGTTCTATCACCAGACACACTCTCCTGTCTGACAGTTGCTGTTTTCGTAACAGAACCGATTGCATTCGCTTGGACAGCGTTTTCTGCATAACTTCCATAGCTCGTAGTCGAAGTATATAAGTTTGAAGTAGTATTAACATTCATAGTAATATACCTCCCTTTTTTATTCATTTTTAATTGATAAGCCTATGGTAAATGAAACTTTACCATAGGCAGTCTTGCTTATTTACTTAATAAATAACTCATAATTTGTATATTGAATATCATATTCCCAGTCAATAGTCATTTTGACACGACTCATATTTGTGCTCTTTAAAGCTGTCTGTGTGTAGCGGAACTGCCATTGCTGTCTAGCTTCAATATTATTTTGTGTACCAATCCTAAACATACCATCTTCAGCACTTGTATAAATAGAAGTTAACCAGCCTCTCCCACCTGGATTAATCTGATGATGGACTCCACCAACACTATAAGAAATATCACTTGTTGTATTAATCTCGTCTACGATCGCGCGTGGAGGAATGTTTGAGTTATTAGTCAGATCCAAAGAAATAGCAGATGATGTGCTGTTTCCAGAGTTACGTGCTGTACCAGAGAATGAGAATGTACCGTGTCCCTTATGAATTCTAGTATCAATTGATGGAATACCACCCGATGACAAACTCTTAGGATTTACCTTTATTACCTGTAGATAAGCAACACCATTCGTTTGTGTTCCGTTGATATTTACTACAAGTTTTGATAAACCATAATTGCCATATTTAATTTTCCCTCTAGCAGGTGTATCAGGCATAGCAGCACTTCCTGAGAAACCGTAATCAATAGGTTCGCCTTTATCGTTTAAGAAGAAAACAACTGTTCCATCATCATTTGATGTTAATAAAATGTTAGCATATACTCTATCCTCTGGAGCAATTGAGAATTTGTAATATGCTGTGCCTTGCCCAACTGGAACAACATCTGGCACTCTAGAATAAGAATTCTTCCAATTACCAAAATCATAAGCACCACTTATTGTAGAATACACCGATTTATCTACTAAGTGCAATGTGTAACTGTCAGCTTTAAAATTATCACCTGATTTATCAGAAGATACTTTAACAAAATATGTTCTATCATCAATTATGTATCTTGAACCAGCTAAATCTGGCTTTACCAGTCTGTTTCCCTCTTCCACATAATATATATCGGTATTATAACTTCCAGCCGTTACCTCATATAATCCTGATTTCAAATTAACCATATACCAATCCTGATCATTTTCAACGTGCAACGAACCACTAGCGGATAAACCAGAAATGCTGGTTGCCTCAAATGCACTGTCATTTGGTTCGTTTCCATCGAATATACCTGGATTACCTATACTTACTGTTAATGTAAAGCTGTCAGTAGTACTGCTTCCCGCGGAAGAAAGCACAAATAGTGCAAAATAACCAACTGTTCCTTGGTTATGCACATAAGAGATTCCTTCATCAACTGTTTTTCCTGTGTTCGGGTCTACAAATGTTCCTAATGAACTTACTTTTATTGGAGTTGCAGAACCCTCATCATCTACGGAAGCTAATACAAGGTTATAATCCAGATTGTTATTTTGAGGGCAGGAAAGAGATGCATTCAAAATCTGTCCTTCTGTTAAAGCAAACGTTATGGACTTCATTTCATCTTGACTTGTTATGTAATCTGTAAAGCTCTGTGTAATACTTGTCTCTGCTTCTGCATCACTTTCAGCATCATCTACTGCATTTGCAGTAACTTGAGCATTCACTTTTTTTACTACTTTTCTATTGTTTTTCTTTTTTGAAACGATTCCAAGAGAAGCACTTTCATCCAAATTTAGACTAGTCAAGTCTAGACTGGTTTGTGTATTCAATTCAGCATTTCCAGTTTTGTTCTTATTTAATTCCTTAGTAAGCTCTTTTATTTCTTTTGCTTGTGTAAAATGAGTTACCTCTTTTGGCTGTCTGCTAGCCTGTACAGGCACTGCACAATTACTAACAAGAAAAGCTGCTGCTAAACATCCTGCAAAAACGGAATGTAGTTTCTTTTTTATCATTTTTTATTTCCTCCTTAAAACTTTTTATCAAACTCTGAATCCAAAAGATGCTACCTAGTCAATGTTCATCCTAGTCATACAACGACGGTATGCATTTACATGAGAAATATCCTTTTCTCAAGTTCTTTATGTAATCTGACGAACTCCTTGCATTTAATAAGTTTATTCCATACTGGCATATTTTGAGCCGCCAGGATTCTTACTGCTAATATAACTACTATTACTTTTTTTCTTCATTCTTTTCCTCCACTCTATTATTTTAGCACACATTATTTAACATATTTCACCTCCAAAATCAAATTTGTGCTACATTTTTAATATCGGACTAATATTTTTTCTCCTTAATGGTTTTCGTTACTTTTATCATTTTGGTAGGATTATTACAAAAAAAAGAATTGCTACACTAACAAAATTAGTGCAACAATTCCTTTTCTGTGTATTTAATCAAATGCATCTACCTTCTGCGTCAGATTTTTGACCCATTCATATTTTTTATAATGACGATAAACAACTGGTAATTTCACGATTTCATCTTGATTTAACAAAAAGTAAACAACTAACACTGGCCATTTAAAAAGGAAAGCAGCCAATGCACCAATCGGTATGGTAATACACCATAAGGTTACGGTATCGCATATGAAACCAAATCTGGAATCCCCTCCTGCTGGGAAAATACCTCCAATTGTCATACTGTTAATTGAACCGCCTACCACATAATAAGAACTGATAAGCAGCATCCCTTTTAAATAACCTTTGGCAGCTGCACTAATTCCACTAAATCGCAGAATGAATGGGGCTGCCGCTAAAAGTACGCCTCCGGTAATAACTCCACTTATAATCGATAATTTACATAGTTTTTTTCCATATTCTTTTGCCTTTTCCAATTCTCCTGCTCCAAGGGCATTCCCTACTATAATGCTTCCACCACTTCCAAGTCCCCAGCAAAAACAAAGCACAAGATTCTTCGTTATCGTTGCAATTGAATTAGCTGCAACTGCATCGGTTCCTAGATGACCTAGAATAACGGAATACATGGTAACACCACATCCCCAGCCTAACTGATTACCAAGCACAGGAAGAACATGATGCCAAAAACGTGACGAAAGCTCTTTCTCTGCTTTCTTAATTTGAAACAAATCACACCACGAAATAGAAATCTTATCTGACTTCAAGGAATGAACAATTGCCCAGACACATCCTACTCCCGTAGAAATAACTGTTGCAAGAGCAGCTCCTTCAATTCCCATAGCCGGCATACCTAGTAAGCCAAAAATAAATACTGCATTCAGTACTATATTTAACACAACCATTACGCTGCTTATTAGAGTACTTCTCTTTGCCTCTCCACAATTTTTCATTAGACATACATAAATCTGTCCCACTCCTGTCAGCATATAGGAAATCGCCACTACCCGTAAATACTTTGCCCCTAGTAATATGAGATTCTCTTCTGACGTAAACAGCATCATGAGCAATCTAGGTGCGCAAAATGCTGTTAGGGAAAAGAGAAACGAAATGATCAAAGTCGTTCGAAGCACCAATGCTACTACTTTCTTTATATGTAACATATCTTTCTTTCCCCAGAATTGTGCTACAAACATACTTTCTCCCATTGTAATCGCCCCAATAAACAGATTGAAGACAAACGCTATCTGGGACCNNNNAACCCTAGGGAAACAGCTGATAAAGAATCTTGATTTAACTTTCCTAGCATCACCGCATCACTTACACTGACTAGTGACAACATAAACATTTGAAAGGAAATCGGGAGTACCAGCGATAAAAGCTGATGAGTAAAATCGTTTTTAGTTTTCATTTTGTTCGTGCTCCTCTCTATGGTTTTTTCAATGTCAAAAATACCACATGTTGAATGATATAACAATGTCTCATATTATAACATTGATGGAGTTTTGGGAAAATAAAATAAACCACAGGCTTTTTTCATATTTATCCCCTCTTGGATACGAATTAATATATCAGATTCAAGTGTTAGCCCAATTAATTAATCAATTGCATATCAAAAAAGACTCAAAACCGAAGTTTCAAGCCTTTTCTTATTATCATGCAGTTGACGGGACTTGAACCCGTAC
>DBKX01000325.1 GCA_002297865.1 Lachnoclostridium sp. UBA739 | reverse complement strand
GACAGTAATAGGTACTTTACGATTTCTATCTACACGAACGTAGAATATGTCATTTGAATCTGTTTCATACTCTAACCAAGCACCACGGTTAGGAATAACTGTACATGAATAAAGCTCTTTACCAATCTTATCATGGCCAATAGCATAGTATATACCAGGGGAACGTACTAATTGGCTAACGATAACTCTTTCGGCTCCATTAATAATAAATGTACCTGTAGCTGTCATTAATGGTAAGTCACCCATAAATATATCATGCTCGTTGATTTCTTCACTTTCTTTATTGTGAAGTCTCACTTTTACTTTCAGTGGAGCTGCATATGTTGCATCTCTTTCTTTACACTCCTCGATGGAATATTTCACATCATCGGTACATAGTGTAAAATCAACAAATTCTAAGCTTAAGTGACCACTATAATCCGAGATTGGAGAAATGTCTCTGAAAACTTCATGTAGCCCTTCTTCTAAGAACCATTTGTAAGAATCTGTCTGCACTTCAATTAAATTAGGCATCTCTAAGACTTCTTTTTGTCTAGAAAAACTCATTCTTACACCGTTACCAACTTTTACTGGACGAATTCTGTTTTTTTCCATTGACGCTCTTCACCCCTTGAATATTTTTATGTTTTTTTGAATAAACGGGCTGTCCAGGCCCTCAATATCGTCATAATCAATATTGTTATTCAAACAAATACTTTACTGTTTTTAAATTGTGTGATATAATCATATTAAATAGAAATTATAGCACACGACACCACAATAGTGCATTTTTCATCTTAGCATAACCTTGTCAAGATGTCAAGCATTATCTATGGTGTTTTTTGTTTTTTAGATATAAAGTTTCTATATAAAATATTGCCAACTTGAATCTTCTTAAACACTTCAAATTAATACAATAGCTTTACATAAAAAAAGACAATGTTTCTATATAAACAAAAAAATCTAGCAACTTAATAGTCACTAGATTTTTTTCTATATACAATGCAAATTCACTCAAATTATTTAAGAGTAACTTTAGCACCTTCAGCTTCAAGTTTAGTTTTGATTTCTTCAGCTTCTTCTTTGCTAGCGCCTTCTTTAACAACTTTAGGAGCTCCGTCAACAACTTCTTTCGCTTCTTTTAAGCCTAAGCCTGTTGCTTCACGAACTACTTTGATAACTTTAACTTTGTTAGGGCCAACTTCTGTTAACTCTACGTCAAATTCAGTTTTTTCTTCAGCTGCTTCACCAGCACCGCCTGCTGCTGCAACTACAACACCTGCTGCTGCAGAAACACCAAATTCTTCTTCACATGCTTTTACTAAATCATTTAATTCTAAAACAGTCATACCTTTGATTACATCGATAAATTCTTGAGTTGTCATTTTAACATACCTCCATATTAATTCTAAATTTATATTTTCGTTTTACTTTTAATACCAATCCTAAGAACTAAGCTTCTTTCTGTTCTGCAATCTGATTAAGAACACGAGCGAAGTTTGTAATAGGGGATTGTAAGCTTCCAAGTAATTTGGAAACAAGTTCGTCTCTTCCTGGGATGTTAGCAAGAACTTTGCATCCGTCAACATCATAGAAAGTACCTTCTACTACTGCACCTTTGAATTCAAGTGCTGGAGCATCTTTCATAAACTTATTAATAACTCTTGCAGGAGCTGTAGCATCATCAATACCGAAAGCTACTGCACTAGGTCCATCTAACTGACCATCTAACTGCGCGAAATCAGTTCCTTCGAATGCACGTTTCATTAAAGTGTTTTTGTATACTTTGTATACAACTCCAGCTTCTCTTAATGCTTTACGAAGTTGAGTATCCTGCTCTACAGTTAATCCACGATAATCAACTAACACTGCTGATGAAGCATTAGCCACATGTCCTTTGATTTCGTCTACGATAGGTTGTTTTAATTCTACCTTTGCCATTTTGCTTTACCTCCTTATAGAATGATAACGCCGCAAAACTTATTCGTCTTCTGAACGATTTATTCAAACTTATTACATAAGCATGAAAAAACTCTCTGTCAAAGACAGAGAGTTTGAATAGTCAAATCATACTAACAAATTCCTCGGTAGGCGTTTTCTCCTTATGCCTTGCGGCACCTACTGTCTTCGGCGATATTGGCTTTCGCTAAAACCTTTGTCAGTATAACACAGACATTGTTTGTTGTCAACTCTATTTCTTACAACTAAGTTTGAAATTTATTTATATCTTTCACTTTCCTTTTGAGAAAACTATCCTATCGTGATGTTTCCTCCTCCCGCCCTAAATGCAGCCGCGATTGAATGAACACTCCAGTTATCATATGAAACGGATGAATTCACCATCTTGTAACACGTAAATACCACCGAACAAGTCTTACTGTCTCCAGATATAGAGCTCGACATATGATATGGATAATAATATGGCGCTGTAGTATGTCCATAACCATAATCATCGATACTTGAATAACGCGATGCTCCATCTGCATAATATGTTGTTGCCGTGATTGATAGGTAATTGCTAGAAGAATAATATGCTTTCTGGGTTCCTGTCGTCGCCTTAATTCCATTGCTATCAATGCCCATATATGCATTTCTGATATACTGCTCATAATCTTCAATATCCGTACTCAATATATCTTCAATTACCTCATCTCGGTTCATACTTGCTGTTGTAATTACATCATTGGTAGGGAATGCAAATCCTGTCCCTAGTTCTTCATTTAAGTTATTAAGAATCTGTGTATACGGCTGAATAGCAGGCAATTCCGAAATCTCTATCAGGCCGCCATCCGATGCCTTAATATCCATACTTTCCACCATAACACTTACTAACACTAGACATAAAAATATTACTGAACATATTTTCTTATTCATAGTATTCCTCCTCTTAATCGTATTTACCCTACCTATTTCATCCTTTCAATTGCATTCTTTATACCTTCCAAATCCGAATAAAAATGAAGCAGGTACTCTACCTTATCATATACAAAAACTACATAATAAGACTCATCTTTGTGTGTTTGTTCTCTCCGCGACTGCTCTTTTGTTTTTTCAAGAATTAATACATCTGTATTCAAGTTCAAGCTTTTGTAGCGTTCTATTACCTTATACTTTTCCTGTACATGAAATGTTTTCTTCTCTTCTCCATAGTCATAGGATACATAATCATTTTCATCCTTATATGTAAGCTGCCCCGTAGACACATTATCGTCTACTGAAAAATACAACGTATATGAAATTGGAAGCACTTCTTTACTTGTCTCTGTATCAATTAGCATATTAATACTTCCAGCCACATGATCCTGCACTTGAAAATTAACTTGATTATTTTTTTCTTTATAGTCACACCCAAACTCTAATACATCCATATTTAAATTTTTTTCTAAACTTGCAAGCGTATCATAAGGTTTATATTGAAACAATGTTCCCTCAAACATTATTTCCTGTAAATCATTAGGTATTGTAAGATGAACCGAATCTAACGGTGCAAGTTCTATCATTTCTTCATTTACGCTTACAAATCGAATTAATTCATGGAATATTTTACGGGCATATACTCTTGTAGGTCCTAACATAAAAAATATCAATATAATTAAACATGCGGCAGAAACTACATATCGTCTTTGAATCAAACGTCTTTTCATAGAAAATCGGGAGTTTTTGCTAAGTTGTAATATCTGTTTCTTTTTTTCCTCTGATAACGTTATCTTATCAAACATTGAATGATAAGCATCATTCATACTCGTCCTTCCTTTCTAATTCAATTTTCAGTTTTTTTCTGCCACGCTGTAACCAACACCCTATTGTACTTACACTCTTATTCAGTATAAAGCCAATTTCCTTTAAAGAATAGCCCTCGTAATAGTATAAGTATAATACATTTTTATACTTTGCATCCAATTGAAAAAGTTCACTCATAACATGTTCTTCTTCCTTTGTAAATGCAAATTCTAAATCGTTTATAGGCACTTCCTTCCTAAAGCGTGCTAGCTTATTTCTATTCTTACAATTATTAATTGTAATTCGTATAAGCCATGCCTTTGCATGTTCTTCACTTTCAAATTTTACTCGCTTTTTTATATACTGCAAAAAAGCATCTTGCACAACATCTTCCGCCTCACTTTTATTGTAAAGGTTCTGGTAAGATATTCTCAAGAGCATATCCGAGTATGTATTCACCATATTTTCAAAATAATCACTGTCGACAGATGATTCCTTGAACAACAAATTCTCCTCCTTTCACTTATAATACAACTTACATACCAAATATTATGCAGAAAACGAGATTTTTTTTATTTTTTTTAAATTATTTATTTTTTTTATTTTTAACATTAAATTCAAATTCAGTGATCAAAAAAAGAGCATACACGTACATGTATGCTCTTCTCATCAAAGAATTAACCTAATTTTGTAGTATTAACTTTTACACCAGGTCCCATTGTAGAAGCTAATGTAACACTTCTTAAATACTGACCTTTAGCAGAAGCTGGTTTTGCTTTAATAATTGCACCCATTAATGTTGCGAAGTTTTCATTTAACTGTTCTTCAGTAAATGAAGCCTTACCAACAGGTACGTGGATAATGTTTGTCTTATCCAATCTATACTCGATCTTACCAGCTTTAATGTCATTAACAGCTTTTGTAACATCCATTGTTACAGTTCCTGCTTTAGGGTTAGGCATTAAACCTTTTGGTCCAAGTACACGACCAAGACGACCAACAACACCCATCATATCTGGAGTTGCAACAACAACGTCGAAATCTAACCAACCTTCGTTCTGGATCTTAGGAATTAACTCATCTCCACCAACGAAATCTGCTCCAGCTGCTTCAGCTTCAGCAACTTTGTCACCTTTAGCGAATACAAGAACTTTAACAGTTTTACCTGTACCGTGTGGTAAAACTACAGCTCCACGTACTTGTTGATCAGCATGACGTCCATCAACACCAAGTCTGATATGCGCTTCAACTGTTTCATCGAATTTTGCAACAGCTGCTTTCTTTACTAAACTTACAGCTTCTTCAGCATCATAGAAAGTTCCTCTATCGATAAGTTTAGCAGATTCTATATACTTCTTTCCTCTTTTCATTCTATTAACCTCCTGTGGTAGTATCGGGGACGATTTAAGACACCAAGTGCCATTCCCTCCCACGTATAACGATCTGCGGAATAATCTTTTTTTCTTTACCTTAAATATTATTACTAATTCATATTTAAACTATTTTAAATTAATCTTCTACTACGATACCCATACTTCTTGCAGTACCAGCAATCATGCTCATTGCTGCATCAAGGCTTGCTGCATTTAAGTCAGGCATTTTTAATTCTGCAATTTCTTTGATTTTATCTTTAGAAATTGTAGCAACCTTAGTCTTGTTAGGAACACCTGAACCAGACTGAATGTTACAAGCTTTCTTTAATAAAACTGCTGCTGGAGGAGTTTTACATACGAAGCTGAAACTCTTATCTTGATATACTGTGATTACAACTGGAATAATCATGCCATCCTGATTAGCAGTTCTAGCATTGAAATCCTTTGTAAACTGAACAATATTAACACCATGTTGTCCAAGAGCAGGACCAACAGGTGGAGCTGGTGTAGCCTTTCCAGCAGGAATCTGTAATTTTATATAACCTTCTACTTTTTTTGCCATGATAGCATACCTCCTGATTTTTGTGGTTTTACCGAGAGCGATGTGCTTTGCACATCCTATTTAAATATCAAATAGTTCTCTCCCACTTGTATATAATTATAACTTTTTAATATCTGTGAAACTTATTTCTACAGGCGTTTCACGACCAAACAAATCAACGTTGATCGTTACACTTTGCTTATGGTGATTTATCAGCTTTATCACTCCGGTAGTATCTTTCCAAACACCAGAAGTAATCACTACTGTCTCTCCAACTTCCAAATCAACCTGTATATTCTGTAATTCAGCAAGTCCCATACTTTTCATTTCTTCTTCAGTTAATGGAACTGGTTTGGAACCAGGACCCACGAAACCTGTAACACCTCTCGTATTACGTACTACATACCATGTGTCGTCATTCATTACCATATTGATAAGAACATAAGCTGGAAACATCTTCTTAGCAACTTGCTTTTTCACACCATTTTTCATCTCCACTACATTTTGAAGTGGAATAGAAACTTCTAGGATCTGATCCTGTAAATTTCTGTTCTCAACGGTTTTTTCAATGTTTGCCTTAACCTTATTCTCATATCCAGAGTAAGTGTGAACAACATACCAATTTGCTTCTGACATACAACCACCTAACCTATTTTAAGAATCTCTTTTACACAAAAGATAATACCCATATCAAGCAACGATATAACGATTCCTAAAATAATAGATACAACAACTACCGCTGTGGACTGCTTCACAATAGTGTCTTTGGAAGGCCAGATAACTTTGTTAAACTCAGCTTTTAAGCCAGCGAAGAAACTATTTTTCTTTGAAGCACCATCTTTTGCTTTAGCTTTTTCTTCCATATCTCCACTTTCCTTTCAACAATCAATTCTTGACTGAATGTTCTAATGAACCAAAGGGATAAGTTTCATATAAACGTGCTTATAAAGGTCCATTATTATCGGATTAATTATTTGGTTTCTTTGTGTAACGTGTGTTTTTGACAAAACTTACAGTATTTCTTTGTTTCCATTCTATCTGGATGTAACTTCTTTTCCTTAGTCATATTATAGTTACGTTGCTTGCATTCTGTACAAGCTAGAGTAATTTTAACGCGCACAACTGCCACCTCCGATTGTTCGTTTTTTCTTACAATATTTTTAGGCATAAAAAAAAAGACCTATTCCATCGCTAGATCAATATATCACATTTTACAATACTCGTCAATATATTTTTCCAGTCTCAATCTACCAATTACTAGTATTGCCGACTTATTTTTATATAATCATTTTGTAAAAACAATATCGACATTTCGCTCACTTCATACTATAATTAATGTAGTATGTTTTTACCTATTATAAGAATATAATATTAGAAATGTAGAATTTATTAGGAGGTGCCCCATGATAGAATCAAATTGCGGAAAATACGCTCTCGAATTAATACATAATCGAAAAATTATTAACAACACAGATCATAACATGGTGTTTAGCACCATCTATCATCAGATTATTGATATAAGCCGTAACTCACCTTTGTATTTAATCTATCCATCAACAGAGTTACAAAATTTTGCTATTCAGATTAAAGCTCTTTCTCTTCAGTTAAGTGACATGCTAAAAAGTTATTTTGAAAGCAACAAAGAGAATCCCTTGAAACAGCTCCGGCTTGTATCCTCTTCTTCAGACTTTATTGAAATAAAGACATTAGCACAACCTACTGCCCCTCGAAATTATAGCATTCATATTCAACGCGTTGCTACGGGGCAGAAAAACTCTAGTAAGTTTGTTGCTAAGAAAATTTGTCCTTTCACATCACAAACTTTTTCCTTTCATATAAAAACAAGTGATGAAAGTTTTGATTTTGAAATTCCGGTTTCCAATAACTCTACAAACGAAGCTATTTTAACGAAAATTCAAACTTTGATTCATAATACCACTCGCAAATTAGATGCCTGGTTAGAAGAGAAGGATTCCATGGTTTCTTTACATTTGCAGGCACGTGCACATCGCCGTAACCAGCCTGCCCACTTTACAATAAAAGATAATAATTCAAATGGCATTATATCCTACTATGGACTTGATCAAATAGCCACCACTCCACAGCCTTCTGACTTTTCTATAAATGCTGAACCTTATCATTCCTATGGAGTGGCTTTTGAGATTGATGAGCTTTTCGAGCTATCTCTTTTAAAGCCTTGTGCAGACGAAATTCAAGTAGCTTTTGAAATTGATAGTTCCAGTATTTCTAATGAGATTGTCAGATTGAAAGACACAATCAACCACTTACTCGCAGTTTCGCATGCTTGTCCAAAAGACAAGCTGCAGCACGAACTAACTTCATTCTTGATAGAACACAAAGCAGAACTAGAGGATATCGGAATAAATCTAGACAATTCTAATATGCTTTATACAAATCAAGAACAACTAGAGAGTTCAATCAAAAATGCTGCTTTAGAAGAATTTTTCTCAGAAAAAGACTCATTCTCTCAAGAACTGCTTGAACATACTCACACAATTTCTATTAACCCCATGGAGTATGTTCCTAATAAAATCGTCGCTTACAAAGACCATAGAAAAGCGAACTATCCTAACCCTTACCTAACATCCATGTATTCTGGATTTCTTTTTACGAATTGCTGTTAGTCCCCTCCATTTCAAGAGCAACGAACTGCGAAGGGGACTTTCCCTCTTCTCGTTTAAACATACGACTAAAATAGTTGGAATCATGAAATCCTGTTGCATCACTGATCTCATTAATCGCCATGTCCCCTTGAAGTAGCAATTCCTTAGCGTGTTCTACGCGAACCTTTCTTAAATATCTTATATAAGTGGTTTTTGTACCTTCTTTAAAAATCTTACTAAAATGCTGTGGCGTCATATTCACTAACTTCGCCATAAAACCAAGAGTCAAATCTTCCTTGTAATGATCATTTATATAACTCATCGCCTCTTTAACTGCTACAGATTTGACCATTCCTCTACTAGTACGTACAGCCTTTAAAATGTATTCCACCTTTGAATAAGACCACTGTTTTAACTGGCACCAATCTAATCCTTTCATCTCTTCTACGTAATGCGTATAATCTAGATTATTCACTTCACTTTCCGCTTGAAGCCGAACTTCTCTACATAGAATCGCAAGCATTTCTAATATCTTATTTTTTGCATCATAAATATTTAACGTCTTTAGCATCTCCCATAGAAAACCAAACTGCTCTATACACTCACTTTTTCCAAGTCTAGCATTCTGAAAAAATGAGTTTTCCAGCTCTATATAATCTTTATGGCATATGCTACTTGGAGACACATCTTTTATATGTGTCACTCCACTACTCAGCATATAGCGGAGACTCTTAATAGACTCTTCATAAGAATCATGAACCTCACTTATTTTTTTTGTACTTCCGATTCCTATTCTTACTTCCAAATGAAAACAGCGAACCATTTCAAATCGAAGCTTATTCGCCAACGCTAGGGCTTCTGTAACAGCTTCCTTGTTCTTAAACTGCACTTCATTTTGGCTGACATATACAATAATGCGCTTTCCTAGTTGAGGCCCTACAACACAGGTCACACTTTGTGATAGAACATCTTTAATTCCTTGACTAATAATCATGAAATCTCTATCAACATCTACCGCACAACCTTCGCCTTTCCTTTCAATTTCCATATTTAAGATGTATCCATAAGAATCTATTCCCAAAATATCTTGATAAAACTTAATTTGATAACTTGACTTATCATTCCACATAAAACTATAGATGAAACAGTAATCCAAAAAAATGTTTTTTCGGTCCTCATGTATTTCAAGTTTGTTTCTTTTTGCCTTACTATGTTTCTTACTATCTAATTCCTCAACCATTTTGGATATTACATTGGAGTATTCCAGCATATTAAGTGGTTTTAACAAATAATCACTTATACCAAAGCTCATTGCCTCCATTAAAAAATCCGAGTAATCATATTCTGATATCATTACAATATGTATTTCGGGTTGTAACTTTTTCACACGTCTCGCTACTTCCAAACCAGAAATTCCTAGCAGATTAATTGAAATTACGATTATTTCAACCTGATTTTTACTAATGTAATCCAAAACCGCATAACCTGTTTCTTCTGTTCTAACAATTTTAATTTGCTTAAACTTACTACTTGTAAACTCACATAAAGCTTCAAGCTGATTTTTGTCTTGCTCTGCAATTAACATCTTGTACATTTCCATTACCTCTTTATCCTTTATAAAACATTTAACTATAATTCCTTATTTTTACATATTGTAACATATGTATTTTCACTATACAAGCTTTTTTGGAATTTTTAACGTCTTATAAACGAAGAAGGTATAAGCGAATTTCTTATAATATAAAAAGACCTGTATGTACAGCATACAGGCCTAAATGTTTTAATATTATTCTTTTACACCGCCAAGTGCTACACCAGCGATGATGTAACGAGAAAGTGTAAAGTACACAATGAAAATTGGTAAAATGGTAATAACAAGTCCTACATAAATAATACCGTAGTCAGTTCTGAAACGCTCACCACGCATTTGCTGAATGAACATTGGTAATGTATACTTTTTCTGGCTTGTTAATAACATGGAAGGTGTAAATAAGTTATTCCATGATAAAATGAAAGCGAAAATTGCCTGTGTTGCAACGGCTGGTTTCATNNCGTTCATTAATGGTAACGCAATATGGTTAAATGTCTTAAACTCACCTGAACCATCAATTCTAGCTGCATCAATAATCTCCAGTGGTAACGCACTCTCCATATACTGTTTCATAAAGAATACAACAGACGGTGCTGCAATAGCTGGTACAATTAGAGGCACATAACTGTTACCAAATCCTAATTGATACATGAATTTAAAGAAACCTACAATTGATACCTGAGTAGGAATCATTAAGATTGCCATGATAAATGCCCATGCAATTTTTTTAAACTTGAAATTATAAACTGTAACACCATAAGCTGTTAATGTCGAGAAATATACACTTAACACTGTTGCTAAACCAGCTATAATAGCACTGTTCAACATATAACGCCAAATTGGTACAGTCGCATTACATTGTTCCATCAATTTGGAAACATTGCTGAAAAAGTATGTACTTGGAACTAGTGTAAATTTTGATTCAATTGCCACACTAGGACGTGTAGCGTTGACAATCATGATTATAAAAGGAAATAAACTTAAACAACAAAGGAAAATACATACAATATGACGTAACACCTTATGCACCGTAACAGTGAAAGACATGCTTGATGTTTTGTCAGTATCTTTTACTTGTTTACTCATGCCTGTTTAGCCCTCCTTTGCGCTTCTTTTATTAATTTCTTTTGTTTAATTGCATCTTTATCACGCATTACATAGAACATAACTAAACTGATAATCATTGTAACAACGAATAAAACCATAGATGAAGCAGCTGCTTTACCAATCTGTTTTGAACCTGTTAATGACATAGACTGAATATACATTGTTATAGTTCTTGTGGTATAGTCTGGATCTCCGTTTCCACTCTGAGTCAAAAGTTTTGGAATATCGTACATCTGCAAACCACCTACTGCTGACTGAACTAAAGAGTATAATAAAATAGGTCTTAACAATGGTAATGTAACCTTGAAGAATATCTGCAATGCATTAGCACCATCAACACGAGCTGCCTCAAATAGAGATGGGCTAATTCCTAAGATACCTGCAATTAATACGATCATTGTGTTTCCATACCACATCCAGAAGTTAATGAATGAGATAATGAGTCTAGCTGACCATTTTGTATTTAAGAAGTTAATCGGTTCACTAATGAAGCCCCAATCCTGTAATTTAATATTGATTGGTCCCGCTGGGAAGTTAAATAAGGAGTAGAACAATACAGAAATTGTAGCCGCTGTAATAATATTCGGCATAAATATCATAATCTTATAAGCGCCTTGTCCTTTTAATTTAACTTTAGTATCTGTAAACCAAGCTGCTAATATTAATGCTAATACAATCTGTGGGACAAAGTTGATAACCCACATTAATATTGTGTTCCATAATGCACTTATCGTATATGTATCTAAGAATTTCCCTTCATCACTAAAGAGTACTTCCTTATAGTTTGCAATTCCATTAAAGTTTGGACCTACGGTCTGGTTCCACATTGGGTCAGTAAACAATTCACAAAAACTTAATCCTACGGTATAAAGTAACGGCCATAACTGAAAAGCAGCATACACAATAAAAAATGGTGCAATAAAGAAATAGCCATATCTTCCATACTCTACAGTCTTTCTCGCTTTAGACTTATTCGATCCTGCCACTATTTTCTCACATCCTTCTTATTAATTGAACATGCCAGATAGCCATACTCCTCATGATTATGGGTATTTTTTAAATTCTTTATCTAGTTGAAAGATAGAAAACTTAAAAAATACCCACTTGATGGATAGACTACTCTTTATAAAAATACAAAAGCTCTAGCATAAACACACCGGCGGCCTTAGACGCCGGTGCAAATAATTTTAACTATTGATTAATCAACATTTACTGCTGGATAATCGTTCTTAACTGCTTTCTTTAAGTCAGCAATTGCTTGATCTTTATCTTTCTTACCAGCTGCGTATTGCTTGTTCTGGTTATTTAAAGCATCGTTAATCTTCTGATCATAAGCAGACATCCAAGAAACGTCAACTTTTTCAGCAAGAGGAGCGAATATAGCTAAGAAGTCCTGGCCTCCTAAGAAGTCATAAGAACCTTTCTTATTATCGATTAATTTTTGAACAGCTGCTTTGTTGTTTACATAATCTAATGTATCAGAAGCAATGTTGTACATTGTATCTGTATCACAGCAAAGAGTTTTCATAATCTTACCAGCTAACTCTTTGTCGCTGCAGTTAGCACTTGCACATAACCATGTACCGCCCCAATAATATGTAGATGGTCCTTGACACATAGCCCATTTACCATATGTACCTTCGCCAGCTTTCTTTCCGCCGCATTTGTCTTTAATTGTCCAGTGTAAGAACCATGTACAACCGAAGTAAGCCATTGTTGAATCATTAGCACAGTTAGCATTCCACTGTTCTGTCCATTGCTCTGTACCATTTGTTAAATCATCTTCTACAAGAGCTTTATATGTATCCATGTAATCTAATACTTTCTGGTCAATTACGAAGTTTTGGTTATCATCAACCCAAGGACTAGTCTTAGCACCTAAGAATGCTCTTTGGATATCATCTGGACCAGATAAAATTTTTGTCTTGCCACCAGATTTTTCTTTAATCTCTTTCGCTGTCGCAAGGAAAGTATCCCAATCTTTAACTTTTTCCTGCATAGCTTCTGGAGAATCTACACCTAAAAGATCTTTTGCTAAGTCAGTTCTATACATCATTGATCCTGGGCAAGCCTGCCATGAAAGACCTTTAACTGTATTGTTACGTTGGTCTGTTGGAATTGTTAATGTATAGTTATACATATTAGACATATCATCTTCAGTAATACCTAAATCTGTTACAGCAAGTGTATTATCACTGTTAACATATTTTTTGATATAGTCAGCTTCTGCTGCGAACATATCAGGATATTCTTTTGCATCTGCCTGGCCTAATAAACCATCGATTTTTTCCTGATAGATATTGCTATCACCAATGTTAACATATTCAATTCTTGCATAATCATCTGGGTAAGCTTCTTTGAAATAGTTTAATCTGTCTTTAAGCTCTGTGTTCCAAGAATAAATATAGAATTTCTCTGTACTAGCTTGTTTGTTATCATCTTTAGCATCAGATGTAGTAGCTGGCTCATCTTTAGCATTGTTAGATGATGCATTATCATTTTTGTTTCCGCACGCATATAATGATGTTGACATAGCCAACGCCATAATAAGTGCTAACGCTCTTTTACTCTTTCTCATTTCTTTCTCCTCCTTAAATGAAATGTAAAATGAAATGTTTTATATAATTAAAAGAATTACAGTTTTTTCACTGTACCTCCTTCAATTAACTGAGTTTGTAAGCATATACTTTCCAGCGATGTAGTCATAGGACTTTCGATTAAATTAATAAGCTGCTTTGCTGCCTCTGCCCCAATCTTGTCTACATCCTGTCTTACAGTTGTTAACTTTGGTTCTAATACCTTTGTAAAAGGTATGCCGTCAAAACCGGCTACTGATAAATCATCTGGCACTTTTAGTCCACGCCGACTTGCCACATTCATAACTCCAAGAGCTGAATAATCATCTGGAGCAATAATACAAGTTGGTCTCTTCTTCATGTCAAGTAATTGTTCTGTTATTCTTTCTGCTGTTGACACACTACGATATTCGCCTTCTAAAATATAATCTTCATTCACTTCTAGATTATTATCTTTCATAACATTATAGAAACTCACCAATCTGTTATGGGTAACAGATGACTTTGTTCCATGAATAAAAGCAATATCCTTATGTCCTTGATTAATTATGTATTGAATGAGTTCTTTCATTCCATTTATATTGTCAGATAGTATAGAAATTGCCCCATTAAATACATGGTCAATAACTACTACCGGTATGTCACTGCTAACAAGTTCTAATATCTCAGGGTCATTAAATTCTGCTACACATGCAATGCAAATTCCGTCAAAATTCCTATGTCTGCAATGTTCTAGATAAGACATCTTTCTATTCCCGATATTGTGCTCAATAAAAGTTATGTCATATCCTCGTTTTGCAACCTTTTCCTTAAAAGAGGCCAATATATGTGCAAAATATTCATTTCTTAAACTCTGTTTTGATGAATCCATGTATAATACACCAATGTTACATGTTTTCTTCATCTTTAGTGCTCTTGCATTCGCATCTGGAAAATATCCCATCTCACTGGCATGGCGTAATACTAAAGCTCTCGTCTCTTCACTAATATCGTGATAACCATTCAACGCCTTACTAACAGTAGATACTGAAACCCCGCATTTCAATGACAATTCCTTAATTGTTGCCACTACTGTTCACCACCAAACCTTCTACTTACCCGAAATTAACGATATCGTTTTCGTAAATTCATTATACGTCATATTGAACAATAAATCAAGCTAAAATAATACTTTTTTAATACATTTATTATTAAAATAATATTTGCTTCTTCTTAACGTATACACATTTTTTTTAATTTTAAGCAATATAGACATATATTCTATGATAAAAAGGCAATAACCATCTAAATTTTTTCGTAGTTTCATCAATTTGTCCTAATATTCTTCAACACAGTTTTGCACACGAAGCCTGTTAAAACACCTGTTAATATCCCGCATAATGTTAAAAACCCTGAATAGTATTTCAAGTCTAAGGATTTCAGAACCAGCATTGCTATTATGAGCTGTCCCATATTATGCGAAACCCCTCCAGCCACACTAATACCTATTATGCCGAACTTCTTCACTTTATGCATAAAACTCATTAAAATAGTACTTAAAATCCCACCAGACAGGCTATATACCATACTGTACAAACTTCCAAACGTTATACCACTCAAAATAGCACGAGCAAACGTTAAGAAAAGAGCTTCTTTTTCACCAAATTGTACAATAGCAATTAGTACAACAATGTTTGCCAAACCAAGTTTTGCACCTGGAATCCCAAGCTGAATTGGTAATAGACTTTCTAAATAACTCAACACAAAAGCAAGAGCTATCATCAAACCCATTTGTGCAATCTTACTGTTTTTCATTTTTATCCTCCGCACTCATGTTACTCTTTGCGACGATTTTTACCATTACTTTATGAGGCAAACATGATATACTGTCACCTATATGGCTAATAGGAACCGTTTTTACACAAACCTGATTTTTGCAATCTGATTCTGTCATGTCTGCTTTTCCATTCTCAATTGTCAGAACATTATAATGTCCATCCTTACATACAATTTTTATCTTTTGATCCTTCTCCAAATCAAGTATCCTATACTCATCTCCATCAACGGTAATGACTACTTGATTCCCTGCCTTTTTATTAACATTATGCGATAATACGATTCCTCCTCCTATTAAAACCAGGATGCATATTAGTATAATATCACCTTTCTTCATATCGTTCTCCCTTTCTGCTTCTTCTGCCTATTCGCAAACTTGACACTAAAATGCCATCTTCTTATAATAATTCTGTAACTCGTTTCACGATATTTTCATTATAAAGGAGTTCTTATGAAAAGAACAAGTCAGAAACACTTATTTTTCTTCTATTGTGTCATATTAATCCTATTTGCCTTTGCTGGCATATACATGCACAACACAGCTATAAGCAAAAAAGACGCCCCCCCAATAACAGATACACGCTTTGCCTTAAATACTGTTGTTACAATCACTTTATACGATTCTCAAGATACTAAAATATTAGATGAAGCCTTCCGCTTGTGCGATAAATATGAGGCTATCTTTAGCCGTACTATGACAAGCAGTGAATTATACCGGATCAATCATGCAACTAAGACGGCATTACAGATTTCAGATGAATTAGCTTCTTTAGTTAGAACGGGGCTTAGCTATAGTTCTTTATCTAAAGGCGCCTTTGATATTTCCA
>DBKX01000378.1 GCA_002297865.1 Lachnoclostridium sp. UBA739 | reverse complement strand
CATATTCTTCATTGTACTGATTTAACTCTTTGTCTATACTTAGGCTTTCTCTATCAACCCAACAGGATGCTGAAGTTCCACCCCAGTTACAGCCAATAATACCAACTGTAACACCTAGTTCTTTGGAAATTCTTCTTGCTAAGAGATATGCAACTGCTGACCAGCGTTTCACATCCTCTGTTCCAAACTTGTACCATCTAGACTTATTTTCTGATTCATAGAAAACCTCATCTTTTATGGAATGTTTTTCTGTGTAATAGTAGCGAACTTTAATCTCTTTATCCTGCTCTAAAATTTCTTTGCTTTCGGCACAGTCTTTCACTTCAAGTTCCATGTTGGACTGTCCGCCTGCAAGCCAGACTTCTCCAATGGCGATATCGTTAAAGATAACTTTTTCTTCTTCGCATGTTATGGTCATCGTACAGCCTTCTGCTGCTTGCATTGGTGGGAGGATGGCTTGCCACGAGTCATTTTCTACTATTGTTGTGGACTGATTCTTGCCTAAACTCACTGTAACAGTGGCACCGTTTTCTCCTGAACCAAAGACTTTTATGTTCTTCTCCCTTTGCAGTACCATGCTGCTTGAAAATACTTTTGCTACTTTGAATTTGCTCATATATATGTTCCCCCTATATTTAACCTGCATTTTTAAACGGCAATGAAAGCTTTCTAAAATCATGCGATGTGTTGCTTGAAAAAAATTTGATAAATATATCATTCACCATACTATCACACATCAGATATTTCTCACCTTTCATTGTATTCTTACCAGTAGGCTTTGTTGTAAATATGTATCCACGATACTCTTTTACTGGAAAGACATATCGCATTTGCTCCTCAATAATACCAATAAGAAAGTCTGCATATTTTCTTCCAAATCGAATCTGTTCCTTTGCTTTATTCGTATTTTTAGATTTCAATTCAATTATATAAACTACGATTTTATCTTGCTTAATTACCAGCAATAATTTATCATTTACCTTAATCGTTTCCTTAAACAAATAAATCTGTCTTGGTTCTAAATCCATTATGTGGTTGTTACTCATCCTCTACTCCTTCACAATAAGTATAATAAATATCATCCGATGCTTGGTTCATACTATTGATGACCTCATCAAACATATCCATTTTCATGCCTTCCTCATCAACTTGTACTGGTTGAATCTATTACTTAAGAGTATTAGATTATTCAATTCTCTGATAATGTAATCGCTGTGTGTAGAAATGGTAGTGGATACTTTTTCTAACTATTATATAATAACATTCTACTATTTTCCGTGTTTTTCTCGCCTCATATCCTCAAAAATTTGTGCAATACCATTGTATTCAAAAAAATAACCCCGTCAGAGTTTTTCTCACTCCAACCAGGTTATCCATCACCCAACCACATCACGCACATCCTCAATTAACACTTCCTGCAACTGTTCCTTAGTCGGTTCCTCAATCTTTACCAGACGATTCGCCTGATTAATCAATATCTTCTCAAACACATTCCGAACACCTCTGGCATTACCAAACGCCCTTCGTCTATCCTCTGACATTCCTTCAATCTGTTCGAGAACATCCTGTCTTGCTTCTTCACTAATGACGATTCCATCTCTTTTGGACATATACTCCATAATATCCATCAGTTCCAAACAAGTATAATCCGCAAAACCAATAAACTTATTAAATCTGGAAATAAGCCCTGGATTTGCCTCTAGAAACGTCTGCATTTCTTCTTTATACCCAGCCACAATTACAACCAGGTCATCACGATTATCTTCCATCAATTTCACAAGCGTATCAATGGCTTCCTGCCCAAAATCATTTCCACCCAATTGATTACTTAAGGCATATGCCTCATCAATAAACAAAATGCCTCCAATAGCACTTTCCACAACTTCTCTCACTTTCAGAGCCGTTTGCCCAACGTAACCCGCTACCAAACCAGAACGGTCTGTCTCCACAAGATGCCCTTTTGACAACAGACCTAACTCCTTATAAATCTTAGCAATCAGTCTTGCAACCGTTGTTTTACCTGTTCCTGGATTCCCTGTAAATACCATATGATACGTCATCTCTGTCACTGCCATATTGTATTTTTCACGCATCTTTTTTACTTTAATCAGGTTAATCAAAGAAGTAACTTCTTGTTTTACCTCTTTCAGTCCAATCAAATTATCAAGTTCATCCAGATATTCATCTAATCGCTTGGCAGATTCTGATCGCTTTAAAAGCTGATTTTTCTTTTGCTCCTGTTCCATCTCCTGTTTCATGGATTCAATTCTTTCCTGCTGCCTAAGCTTCATATTCTGAAATCCACATTCACAGTCTAATTCTTCGTAAAACCCCATATCTAAACGATCTGTACTGATTTTCTTAAACCAGTATCTCTGATCTAGCATAAGGTTCACATCACAATTATTTAAAAATACACTGATTTGCTTAAAATATTCTTCTGCAACCTTTAGTGTATCGTTGTTCTTTCCACTATTCAAGTACAAAATTCCCAATACTACGTTGATGAAACAGTCAAATACCACACCAGATAATCTGGTATTTTGTTCTCTATCGTACACTCCACATAATTGCAGAATAATAGGAGGTGATTTTAATACACGTTTCATTGCACAAACAACGGCCTGTTCTACATTTCCATTCAATTTCAACTCATATGGATTGGAATCCATAAGCTGCAGCGTATATCTGCTTTCTTCTACCCCAAAACCATTTGCTTGTAAGGAAATTTGAACTAACACAGCTTGAAGATAAGTATCGAGCATTTCGCATATGGGCAGTTTTATAATCTTCTCTGGTTCATCCCAATACCCAGCACAAGACAACGTTTCACAGATTTCTTTTAGCTTTTTATAATTTACTCTTCCTAGCTCCATTAAGCGTTCATTTGATAAAGATTGCTGAACCATGTTATTCTCCTTTCCAATTTTTTCACATAATCTACCTTATTATAGACGAATTTTTCGCAGTATACAACCTCTATAAGAAAATCTCATCCGTATATAGTTCCATTTTCCTACGAAGTGCTTCATATTTTTTAAGCATAAGCTTGACTTGGTCTTCTTCGAAACGTTTGGATACTTCATTGGCAATCATTAAAATATCTGCATCTTTATAAATATCTGCTAATTTGAATTCCAACATACCACTTTGCCGAATTCCAAACATGTCACCTGGCCCTCTAAGTTTCAAATCTTCGTTGGCAATGTGGAAACCATCATTGGAATGGTTTAAAACTTCTAAACGTTTCTGACTCTCTTTACTATTGGAACCATTGATAAAGATACAATAAGACTGATGCGCGCCTCGCCCAACACGGCCTCTCAGCTGATGGAGCTGTGCAAGACCAAATCGCTCCGCATTTTCTATCATCATAACAGTTGCATTTGGCACATTCACACCAACCTCAATTACGGTGGTAGACACTAATACATGTATGTCACCTCTTGCAAAACGTTCCATAATTTCATTTTTTTCTTTCGGTTTCATCTTTCCATGAAGATAAGCAACAACATACGCCGGCGGAAGTTCATGCGCCAGCTTTTCTGTATAATCTACCACATTTTCAGCTTCCATATTCTCACTTTCTTCGACCATAGGACAAATGACATATGCCTGGCGACCAGCTGCTATTTCTTTCGCAATGAATTCGTATGCTTTCGGACGATAACTGGTGTTAACCACGCAGTTTTTAATTGGAAGACGATTTCTAGGTAATTCATCAATTGTGGAAACATCCAGATCTCCATAAAGAATGAGTGCCAATGTTCGCGGAATTGGTGTGGCTGACATAACAAGTATGTGTGGTTCCTTTCCCTTATTGGACAATGCTTCTCTTTGCTTTACACCGAAACGGTGCTGCTCATCGGTTACAACCAAACCTAGATTAGCGTATTCCACTTTTTCCTGAATTAAAGCGTGAGTTCCAACTACAATCTGAACTTCATTTTCTTTTATCTGAGCGTACATGAGCCTTTTTTCTTTTGCCGTCATAGACCCTACTAGCAATCCTACTTTGATTCCAAATGGCTCAAGTATTTCTTCTAAAGACTCCAAATGCTGTTTTGCCAGCACTTCAGTTGGAACCATCATACATCCTTGAAAGCCGTTTGCTGCCGTTTGTAATAAGGCAAGTGCTGCCACAACGGTTTTTCCTGAACCAACATCTCCCTGAACCAAACGATTCATCTGCTGATTACTACATAAGTCTTTCTCGATAGCTTTCCAGACCTTCATCTGTGCATTGGTTAACTGATATGGTAATCCAGCAATCATATCTTCACATTCTTTTACCGCTTCCATTTGAAAATTCGATATTTTCACTGCTTTCTGCTTCTTCAAATAGTTTAAAGCTAGATTAAATAAGAAAAACTCATCAAATACAATTCGACGCCTTGCTTCCAGCATCTCTTGCTGATTCTTTGGAAAATGAATTTTCTGAACAGCACTTTTATATTCAATCAATTCACATTCCTTACGCAACTCAACAGGGAGATAATCCTTCTCAAATTCTGCATTTTTTAATGCCTGTACTACTGCCTTCTTAATTACATTATTGGTAATTCCGAATGTCAAACCATAAATCGGCTGCATTACGTACTTATTATTCTGATAGTTTTCCTTAGTCAAAAACACAGGCTGATCCATCTGTAACAACCCATTTTTTCGAACTACTTTTCCTCTTAATAAATACTTACTCCCCATCTTTAACTGATTCATTACAAATGGCATATTGAACCAGGTAAGAAGAATCGTCCCGGTAGAATCCCCTACTCGGCACTGGACTAAAGTTAAATTACGGACTTTTCTTTTCTGAGGCAATGCTACAACAGAAACCTCAATTACTGCTGTTTCCTCTTCCTGCAAAGACTGGATGGAGCGAATCTCACCATACACATCATAGTTTCTAGGATAGTGTTCAAGTAAGTCCTGTACTGTATATATTTCTAATTTGGCTAACCCTTTCTGTGTCTTCTCTCCAATTCCCTTTACTGCTGTAATTTCTTCTTCAAATCTCATAATTCCTCCCATTAAAAGAAGAGAAATGCAGATAATTTCCGCATTTCTCTTTATCTTCCGAAATTTTCTCTATTCTACTGAAATCATATAATAGTAGATTGGCTGTCCACCACACAGGACTTCAACTTCAATGTCAGAATGTGCACTCATAAGCTCTTCTGCAATCTCATTGGCATCTTCTTCCTTTATTTCTTCTCCATAATAAAGACTTACTAATTCGCTGTCTTCATCTAACATAGATTCAATCAATTCTTTTGTTGTATCTTTAATAGATTCGCCTACTGCAGCAATCTTAGAATCATCGATACCCATGATATTACCCTGCTTGATCGTCTTTCCATCAATGGATGTATCACGAACTGCATAAGTCACTTGTCCAGATTTTACATTTTTCATAGACTCTTCCATGAATTGTGCATTTTCTTCCGGTGTTTTGTCAAATACAAAATTAATCACTGCTGTAATTCCTTGAGGAATCGTCTTGGAAGGGATGACGATAATTTTCTTATCTTCCGTTAACGCCTGTGCCTGTTTTGCAGCTAAAATAATATTTTTATTATTTGGAAAAATAAAGATTGTATCTGCATTTACCTGATCAATGGCATTGAGCATATCTTCCGTACTTGGATTCATTGTCTGGCCACCTTCAATTAGGTAATCTACACCAAGTCCCTTGAAAATCTCGCTTAAACCTGCACCAGCGGAAACACTGATAAAACCAACTTCTTTACGAGGCTGTTCCTCTTTCTTTGCTTCCTGCGCCTGTACTTCTGCCTTCTTCTGGGCGTCTTTTATTACTTTTTCGTGATGTTCTTCACGCATATTATCAATTTTCATACTAGTGAGGGAACCGTAAGTTAACGCTTTCTGAATTGCTAGTCCCGGATCATTAGTATGTACATGAACCTTGACAATTTCATCATCAGAAACAACTACTAAAGAATCACCGATAGATTCTAAGTAAGCTTTAAACTGTTTCTCAGTGTCCATGTTATACTCTTTTTCTAACATTATAATAAATTCTGTACAATATCCAAACTTAATATCGGCAGTTGAGATATTGGAACTGTCAACTTTACCTGTTGGAGCAGATCTTACAGGCATACTAGTCTCAAATGCAACATCAGAAACTTTACCACTTAGCACTTCAAAAGCACCTGTTAATACAGTAACAAGACCTTGTCCGCCAGAATCCACTACACCAGCTTCTTTTAGTACTGGAAGCATCTCTGGAGTACGCTCTAACATTTCCTGCATTGCTTTTAAAACTTCTTCGCAGAACTCAATTAAATCGTCTGTTTCCCCAACTAATTCTTCTGCTTTTGTGGCACCAGCTTTTGCTACAGTTAAAATTGTACCTTCCTTTGGTTTCATAACTGCTTTATAAGCTGTTTCTACTGCCCTTTCAAATGCTTTTGCCATAGTAGGCACATCAACAGCATCCTTGTCCATAATTTCTCTTGTAAAGCCTCTAAAAAGCTGAGATAAAATAACGCCTGAATTTCCTCTTGCTCCACGCAAGGAACCGCTGGAAATAGCTTTTGCAATATTTTCTATGGTAGGATTATCAATACTATTCACTTCCTTAGCAGCAGACATAATTGTCAAAGTCATGTTTGTCCCTGTATCGCCATCTGGTACTGGAAAAACATTTAACTCATTAATGTAGTCCTTCTTCAATTCGATGCTTTTTGCTCCGGCTAAAAATGCCTTTTGAAACAATGCCGCATCCATTAATTTCATTGCCACTTTTTAATCCTCCTTAATGTGTTATCCTATAATTGTTAGTCTAATATTCTAACGCCTTCTACGAATACGTTAATTGTTCCAACTTTCAATCCTGTAAATTCTTCTACCTTATACTTCACATTGGAAATAAGGTTTTCAGTAACTGCCGCAATGCTTACTCCATATGCAACGATAATGTGCATATCAATCTTCATATCATTATTCTCTATTTCCACATTAACGCCATGACTAATACTTTCTTTTTTGAGAAGTTTAACCAAGCCGTCCTTTACATTAACGGAAGCCATACCAACAATACCAAAGCACTCTACCGCTGCAGAACCTGCATATCTTGCTACTACTTCGTTGTCAATTACAATTTCGCCCATCTCAGTATTCATATGACCTTTCATAGTAACCCTCCATTCCTTTATAAATCTTTTTAATTATACCCTCTTTTTCTCCGTTTGAAAACAAGTTTCTTTCGAGAAGCCATAGTTTTTTATAATTTTTGTAATTACTGTATTTTTTATACATATTATAATATATAACTAAATTTTTATGAGGTTGTTATGAAACATATGCTCGGTTTTATCTTATTCTGGATTGCCATAGGCATGACAATCATGCTTTTTATCACAAATGGTCTTCTTGCTATTTGTATTATAATCTTATGCCTCATATTAGGTTACAATTTATTTTGCTGTTAGAAAATATTTCTATATTTTTCCTAATAAAATTTTGGGCAAACCAGTCTTTTATTCATTGTTTTAAGTCAAAAAGAAGGTGCCACAATAGTGATATTCATCGCCATTCATGACACCTTCCGCCAACTCTGCATTAAGCACGTTCTACTAATCCTGATCTTAAACAAGATGTACATACATACATTTTCTTTGCTCCACCGTTAACTTTAACCTTAACAGATTTCACGTTTGATTTCCACATCTTATTACTTCTTCTATGTGAATGACTCACTTTGATCCCAAAATGAGCTCCTTTTCCACAAACTGCACATTTAGCCATTCCAAAGCACCTCCTTACGCTTTCTAGACATAGCCTTAAAAATCGCTATACATCAAACAAAACCATTCTAACAAAATAATCATAAGAATGCAAGTAAAATTTACGAAAATTTAATTTTAGCGTAGACTCGACAGTTTACTCTTCGGTATCTTCTTTCTCTTCTTCCTTTTTGCCACTGGTAAACTTATTAACAAAATCCGGAACCATATCTAATATTTTTGTAAGGCTATCCTGGTTCTTTACATTAACAAGCTTTGTAACACCATTTTGAATCACAAGAACGGAACTTGGAGTGATCTTTCCTCCCATTCCTCCAGCTCCATTGTTCTTTTTACTCTCCTCTGCAAATGCTCCGGCAGCCACACCAAAGCTTACATCAACTAAAGGTAAAATAATTGTGCCATCTGGAAATGTAATTGCATCCCCGACTACTGTTTTTGTTGTAAGGAAATTGTCCATTCCCTTAAATAATGATTCTAATGCTCCATCATAATTTTTTTGATCAGCCATTGAGCTCCTCCTTTAACTGCTTTCCATCAGCAATAAATTTTTTCACTTCTTTATCAAAATACAAGCTGCCGCCTACCTTTAGAAAACGAAAGACACGCATTCTCCCATGGGCTGTTAAGTCAGCTTCTATTATTTTTTCTTCAAACACTGGATAAATCGATATCTTTGTATTAAAGTACGCTCTTAAGATGCTAATAATTCCAAGAATTTGTCCTGTCTGACAAGGATCTCCTGTCCCGTATCTTATATACCCTCTTAGTTTCGTTGGGGCTATATATTTTAGTATTTCAAATGTCCTTTTAATAAACTTTTTAATCGTACTTCTGGTTCCTTCATCTTTTACAAATGCTAACACTTTCTTTTTCTTTTGATTCAGCTTTATGATGCGATTCTTGATTTTAATACAAATCAGTGGAATGTGATGTACTTTCTCCCGAATAACGTGAATCAAAGACTTTATCTTTTGAATCGGATGAAATCCTTTTTTGTCTTTGCCTTTCTCTGTGTACTTCGTCCCTCTTTTTTCACTAACTGTTTTATTTGAAGCTGTACTCTTTTTTGCCTTTTCATTCGCCTTTTCTTTGGTCTTTTGTACTGTCTTATTCGCTTTGGCATCACTCTGAGTTCTTTTAGCTGTTTCAGCCTTAGCCTGTTTTTTTTCTACATGACTTTGTGTGTGTTTCTTTTGTTTTGCGCTTTTTTCGCTAGGCTTTCTCCTCTGTTTATTTTTGCCTGCCTTTTTATCATTTTCTTTCTTATTCTTTCTAACTGGTATTCCAAATATGCGCAAACAATACTTCATCTGCTTTTCGTGATACTGTATAGATATGTGTACGATATGAAGCAGCCAAGAAATATAAGAATCTGTCTCTACACTCTTATCTACTTTAAGCCTAATCTTATACCTGATTGGCACAAAAATAACTAGCAGAAGCAGGAGCAATAGAAGGCCTAATAAGCCGCCAAGGATTGCTCCTATTATTTTCAAAATCAGCCAAACAATATGCAACCCTTCTCACATCCTATCCTCTTATAAAAACTTATTCATCCTCTTTGAAAAAAGTTCTTACATCTAATCTGCCTGTCTGCTGATAAACATCATTTACAATATCAGCCACTAATTGAATTGCATTTTCCTTATTAGAAGCCAGGCCAATAACCTTTATGTCCTTATGCCTGTAATACCTATATAATAACTCATTGGTGCTATATATGTCCAACAAGTTCTTTTCATTGGAGGCGAGTGCGATACAGTACACCGAAAGGTTTATCTTACGTCTTTCCATTCGCCTCTTAATTTTTCTAAGATTCTTTTTGGTTACAGAATCTAAATATAACGCCGGATACCATTTTATCATATACAACTGACACCCATTTCATTAAACTAATTATTTTCCACCAGCATAGCTCTTAATATTTCGTAACTTGCTTTCTTTTCTGCAATGTCTTTACACAGTTCTAAACTAGTCTGAATATACTCGGAGATTTCTTCTACTCCAGCAAAAAATACAGGCATTCTTGATATTACACTGGCAATTACTGCACGTACAAATCGAATTGAATTGTCATGGAATAATGCGCTTAATTCTTCTACTAACTGAACCGTTTCCTTTT
>DBKX01000016.1:13873-16456 GCA_002297865.1 Lachnoclostridium sp. UBA739 | reverse complement strand
CATGATAGTTTCTGGGTGATTTAATTATAATATGCTGTTCCTCACTCCACCGTCTCACGATACGGCAGGTATTCGATGAACTTTTGAACGGCAGGTGTCATATGCTTTTGGCTTTTCATCGCAAGGCCGATGGAGCGGTAATACGGTTCTTGCAGAGAGCGTACTTCGATTTTGTACGGAGTGCGCTGCAAGATCATGTCAGGCAGAACTCCGACGCCCAGTCCTTTCTCCACCATAGCCATGATTGCAAAATCCTCCCATGTAGTGAAGCAAACATTTGGCTTAACATGATAGCGTTCCAGCAAGTCAGAAACCTCGGTTTTTCCACCATGCTCCAGCAGCAGAAATGGTAAATCATTCAAATCTTCAATTGCAACGCTTTCTTTTTCCACAAGGTGGTGCTCCATCGGAAGCACCACCTTGTATTCATCCTGCTTAAGCAGTATCGTGTCGAATTTCTTAAGTGTCGGAAGCCGCAGAAAACCGCAGTCTACCCGTCCTTCTTCAATCCAGCTTTCCACTTCATCATAATCGCCTAGAAGCATTTCGTACTCGATGCCAGGATAATTCTTTTGCAGTTCAGCAAAGATATTCGGCAGCCAGTTAATTGCTACGCTTGAAAAGGTTCCGATGCGGACAACGCCGGTTTCGATTCCGTTCATTTGGCAGATCTGTCCTTCCAGCTCTTGATGATCATTAAGAATCTTACGCAAAAATGGCATAATCTGCTCTCCTGCAGAGGTCAGGCAAACGCCATTTTTGCTTCGTTCCAACAAGGTCATGCCCCATTCTTTCTCCAGATCAGCAACCATTTTGCTGACGGAGGACTGGGCATAATTGAGTTCTTGCGCAGCTCTGGTAAAGCTGCCTTTTTCCACTGTCTTAACAAAGGCAAGATATTTCAGTAAAGGGTTCTCCATTTTATAATCATTCCATTCTTCGATACATTCCATCGATAGTATTCGCTTTTTGTATTTTATAATATCCTATATACTATTTCAAGAACCATTTAGGAGTGAGCGAATATGAAGAAGATGAAATGTAAGACTGCGGACGTGGATATGCTGCACGGCCCACTGGCAGGAAAGCTTATGCTGTTTACCTTGCCTATCGCACTAAGCAGCATTGTTCAGCAGCTATTCAACGCAGCAGATACTGCTGTTGTTGGTTATTTTGGAAATGCAGATGCACTCGCGGCAGTGGGAACGAATACTGAAATCATTGCACTGATTGTTACAGTTTCCTCTGGCTTGTCCATCGGTGCCAATATTTTGATTGCCAATCAAATCGGGCGAAACAAAAAAAGCGAAACTCCGGCTGCGGTACAGACAGCGATATTTTTGTCCGCCCTCATCGGTATGATAGGATTGCTTCTAGGGCAGTTAATCGCAAGACCACTGATTAGGCTAATCCGGACGCCAGAAAGCATTTTCCATGTTGCAGAACTTTATCTGCGGATATATATGCTGGGCTACCCGTTTTTGCTGCTGTATGATTTTGGCTCCGCTGTCCTTCGTGCGCGTGGTGACAGCCGTTATCCCTTTCTCGTACTGATGTTTTCTGGTGTTGCCAATGTAGGACTGAATCTATTTTTGGTAATCGCGTCTGGTATGGGCGTAGCCGGTGTTGCCATTGCTACCGATATTTCTACCCTGCTTTCGGCACTAATGGTTCTTTGTCGGCTGGCAAAGGATAAGCAGTTCCATTTGACTTTCCGAAAGCTTCAGTTCTCGATGCAATTTACAGGAAAAATTCTGAAAACAGGCATTCCCTCCGCCATACAGGGGGCGGTATTCTGCTTTGCAAATATTTTTGTGCAAGCATCAGTCAACGGTTTTGGTAAAACAGCAATCGCCGGAAGCACAATCGCCATGAACTTCGAATATTTCACCTACTATGTGATTACGGCTTTCGGACAGACAGTGACCACCTTCACCAGTCAGAATTATGCCGCCGGACATCACACAAGGTGCAGAAAGATTTTCTGGCTCTGCCTGGGATTGTCGTTCCTTTGCAGTTCGGCTCCGATTGTTACGATTGTCCTGTTTCGGAACTTTTTCTCTGGGCTTTTCACACCAGACCAGGCTGTAATCGAGAGCGCCGCTGTGCGTGTTCTATGTATTCTTCTTTTTGAACCGATCTGCAATCTCTACGAGATCCCGGCAGGTGCTTTACGCGGTAGCGAACATGCACTGTATCCTGCTATCAGCACCATGATCGGCACTTGTGCGTTCCGCATTGTCTGGATTTATACTGCGTTTCGGGCAAATCCCACGCCTCCTATGCTGTACCATGCATTTCCACTTTCGTGGGTTATGACAATCATATTGGTTAACATCGGGTTTTTGATTGTACGTTGTTTGAAAAGAAAATAAAAGTAGAATATTCAGTGCTTATTTGCTATAATGAGCCATGGAATGAAAGTTCTATCTTTATTACAAGAATAACAAAATCCAGTTTGGGCAGTGATGGCTGGTGATTATAGAGAAAAACAGGTGAAAATTTATGTTTAGAAAAATAAGAAGAAAGAATCATGTAATTGATGAAGAAAGTGTAAGAAGTCTACTTAAAAATGCGCGAAGA
>DBKX01000016.1:10926-13866 GCA_002297865.1 Lachnoclostridium sp. UBA739 | reverse complement strand
GATAATGGATATCCTTATGCAATTCCAATCAACTATTTATATGATGAAGAAAAACAGTTGATTCTATTTCATGGCTCTCGCGTTGGACACAAAATTGATGCATTGAAGTCCTCAGACAAAGTCTGTTTTACGGTTTGCGGAAACGAGAAAATAGAGAAAGAAGACTGGGCTCCATTTGTGCAAAGTGCAGTCGTATTTGGCAGATGTCATTTAATCGAAAATAAGGAACTTGCAATTGATGTATTAAAACAATTTGCAATGAAGTATTATCCTAGTGAGGATATGGTGAATGATGAAATTGCTAATACTGGTGCAGCTGTACAGATGTTTGCAATAAAGATTGAGCATATGAGTGGTAAAGAAGTACAAGAAAAATAACTTTTGCGTTTTTTAATGGAGCAGGGAGGAAATATGATCATAAATAGTCGTTTGATTCCTATATTAGATCCGCGGTCTTATGAATTAACAGGTAAAAAATATTAATTCAAGGAGATTATGATGAACAATCCAATAAAAAGTTTAACAAGAAAAGAATGGGGATTATGGCTTGGATCCTTATTGGTGGTAATCGTTTCTAATATGCTGACTGGAGATATTGATTTGCTTACATTGATTGCAGCATGTGTAGGTATCACATCATTGATTTTTGCTGCGAAAGGGAATGTATGGGCACAGATACTTATGATTGTATTCAGCATTCTATATGGCATTATTTCATGGCGCTTTCGTTATTGGGGAGAAATGATTACCTATCTGGGCATGACTATGCCAATGGCAATATGGTCAACAATTACATGGATAAAAAATCCTGCAGAGAACGGGAAAGAGGTCGCAATTCAAAAGCTTACTTTAAAACATGTTGAGGGACTTTTGTTTTTCGGAACAATAACAACAGTAGCTTTTTATTTAATCTTGCGTGCGTTGAATACACCCAATATTGTGTTTAGTACGATTTCAATTACGACAAGTTTTTTGGCGGCATCACTGACAATGTTACGAACATCCTATTATGCACTCGGATATGCATCAAATGATATTGTGCTGATAATTCTATGGAGCCTGGCATCCATAGAAAATCCTGTATATATTCCAGTAGTAGTTAACTTTGTAATTTTCTTTTTCAATGATATGTACGGTTTTATAAGCTGGAAAAAAAGAGAAAAGCAGACAACTTCCAGTTTGCTGATAAAACATGATTAACTTTCCTCTTTTTATAGGCATTTCAGTCTGTTCATTACCGAAATGATATGTATTTTCCCTCATTTCCTTTATGAGATAATCGTAAGGGAAATGAGGGAAATTATTGTATCTAGTTACAAATAAAGTGCAGCAATCATTATATTTTGATTTGCTGCACTTATTGAATCTTATGTTTCTAATGAATCTTGTGCATCTATCCACATCTGAAAATTTCAATGATGGTAACTTTTGAAATTTATTATTGACTCTACAACCGTTGTAGAGTTTATGATATGATTATATCAGATAAGAAAGAGGAAATTATTATGGAAAAAAATCTTACGACTGGCAGTGTATTCAAAAACGTAATTTTGTTTTCCCTGCCATATTTGTTTTCATACTTTTTACAGACGCTTTATGGGATGGCAGACCTGCTTATTATTGGACAATATGATGGTGTAGCCAGTACCACTGCAGTATCCATTGGTTCACAGATAATGCATATGATAACAGTAGTGCTTGTCGGGCTTGCTATGGGGACGACTGTCAGTATCGGACAGGCAGTTGGCGCTGGTGATAAAAAACAGGTTTCTAAATCTATAGGAAACACAGTAATTCTGTTTATGGCTGTGGCTGTCATAGGATTGGTGCTGTTACTGATATCAGTACGCCCAATCGTGTCGATAATTTCTACACCAAATGAGGCTGTAAATGGCACAGCAGAATATTTGACTATATGCTTCATCGGAATTCCATTTATTACAGCATATAATATCATCAGTTCAATTTTCCGTGGAATGGGGGACAGTAAAAGTCCAATGTATTTTATTGCTGTGGCTTGTGTTGCAAATATTGCAATGGATTATCTTTTTATGGGAGCTTTAGATTTAGGACCAGTGGGAGCTGCCTTAGGTACTACCATTTCCCAGGCAATCAGTGTAGTTGTGTCGCTGTTTGTTATTTTAAAAAGAAAAAGCATTGTTCTTGGTAAGAGTGATTTTGTACCTAGCCAGCTGGTAATGAGAAAAATTTTATCGATTGGAATTCCGATTGCTCTACAGGATGGTCTTATTCAGGTCGCATTCATTGTGATTACGATTATTGCAAACCGACGTGGTTTAAACGAGGCTGCGGCAGTCGGAATTGTAGAGAAAATTATGAGTTTTCTGTTTTTGATACCATCTTCTATGCTTTCGACCGTTTCGGCACTTGGGGCACAGAATATTGGGGCAAATAAACCGGAAAGAGCGATTGGAACTTTACGATATGCAATTTTGCTTGCTGCCGGATTTGGCGTATTAGTATCTGTTGCAATTCAATTTGCTGCTGAACCGGTTGTATCGTTGTTTACAGATGGAAGCACGGCAGGAGGCGCAGATGTGATTCGTCTCGGTGGTCAGTACCTGCGAGGCTATATTTTTGACTGTATATTTGCAGGAATTCATTTCAGTTTTAGTGGTTACTTCTGTGCCTGTGGAAAGTCAGGGCTGTCGTTTATGCACAATATTCTGGCAATTGCTACGGTTCGTATTCCAGGTGTTTACCTGACATCACGAATGTTTCCGGAAACATTGTTTCCGATGGGACTGGCTACAGCAGCCGGATCACTTTTATCTGTGATTATCTGTATTGTGGTATTTAAATTGATAAGGCGTAAAGAACCAGCTATGAAAGGGGGGTGATAAATATGGATAGAAAAAATTTATTTTCTATAGGAGAAGTATCAAAACTTTTTCATATCAGTGTCAGCAGTCTGCGGCA
>DBKX01000016.1:9046-10857 GCA_002297865.1 Lachnoclostridium sp. UBA739 | reverse complement strand
GAACTGAACAATTTGAGGTGCTTAATACAATCCGTTATTTGAGAGCGTTGGATATGCCGTTGGCTGAAATTGAAGATTTTCTGAAAAATAAGGATATCAGTTGTATTGAAGAAAAATTGGAGCAGCAAAAAAAGATTGTGCTGGAGAAACAACAGGATTTAAAACGTGTAGAACAAAAAATAGAGCATCGCTTGAAATGGTTGTCCGATGCTCAGAATGTGCCGTTAGATACTGTAACATTAGAACAGCTTCCCGCCTGTCGCATTGTATGGGTGGATGATCCGTTGAAGATTGAACAGTCACAGGATATGGAAGCTCCAATAAGAAAACTGGATCAGTCACAGGCAGAAGCAGTTGTATTTCTTGGTAAAGTAGGGCTTGGCATTTCTGTGGAACATCTGCAGGCAGCAAAGTGTAACCAGTATGATGGTATTTTTTTGATACTGGATAATGAGGATATTTATAACGGAGAAACCATTGCAATACCGGAAATCCTCTGTGTACGATTGTGCTTCCGTGGAAGTCATGCAGAAGCTTCTATGCAGTATGAGAAATTATTGAATTATATTGAAAAGCATCATATGCAGATTGTAGGATTTTCCCGCGAAATTACACTGATTGATTATGGTATTACAAATGATCCGGAAAAATTCGTGACAGAGATATGTATTCCTGTAAAATGCAAATAATTGGAGGACATGATATAAGATTTAGAGTTGAAAAAGAAATAGTTGAAAAGATTCCAAATGCTTGTTTTGGAGTTGTTATGGCTAAGAACATTGATAATAGTAAAGAATACCTTGAGATTGAACCCTTGCTGACCGAAAGTATCCAAACAGCAGCACAACGTTTTGAAGGAGCTGCGCACTCACTACTTAGTGCGACAGCCCCATTATCTCTGTGATTATAAGTCATTACTGTACACTGTAAGGACGCTCCGATACAAGTGCCAGAATAAATGTTTACACTCAAGCAGCAAGGAAAGCAAAATGAACGTTAATAAAACACAACTTTGTCTTGTATTACAATCACATCAATGTTATAATTAATAAAAGCATATTTCTATCATTTCAAAATAATTCTTTTATTTTATCTATTTATCATTTCAGAAAATCTATGCTTTTTCCAATAAACAAGAACGGGCAGAGATTTTCAACTGAATGTCCTGCCTGACATCAAGGGAGGACTAATGTGAAAGAAGAAAAGAACAACCATGTACAGAGAAACTATAAGGACACGTTATTTCGAATGCTGTTTCGTGATAAGAACGCGCTTTTAAGTCTTTATAACGCAATAAGCGGGGAAGAGTGCGATGATGTAGATGCACTGGAAATTGTGACACTTGAGAATGCAATTTACATGAATTTAAAGAATGACTTGGCATTTCTAATCCAAAGTTCGTTACATTTATATGAACATCAATCAACTGACTCACCTAATATGGCATTACGAAATTTATTTTACATATCAAGAGAACTGGAAAAAATGGTTAGCAGGCAGTCGCTTTACTCATCGAAGCAGATAATGGTGCCAACACCAAAGTTTATTGTGTTCTATAATGGAACAGATACATCGTGGGAAAGAAAGGTTCAAAAGCTCTCAGATGCGTTCGGCCACAAAGCAGAGCAGCCTGAATTAGAATTGTTAGTAACTATGCTAAATATCAATCTAGGCAAAAACAGTGAATTACTTGCTAATTGTAAGCCGCTGTTAGATTACATGCAGTATGTAGACAAAGTTCGTAAGTATGCAGAGGTTATGGAAATAAGTCTGGCAGTTGAAAAGGCTGTGGATGAAAGCATCAAGGAAGT
>DBKX01000016.1:1336-9012 GCA_002297865.1 Lachnoclostridium sp. UBA739 | reverse complement strand
ATTAAAGAATAAAGCGGAGGCGGTTCAGATGAGTATATTTGAATTTGATGAAGAGAAGGAAATGAAGCTAATTCGGCAGGACGAGCGGGATATTGGAAGAGAGGAAGGCAAGAAAGAGGGAAAGAAGGAGGGGCTAAATGAAGGCATCAGATGTTTCATTCTCGAATTTCTAGAAGAAAAAGTGCCAGAAGAAAGAATTGTGGAGAAATTACGTAGAAGATTCGGCATAATAGAAGAAGAAAGCAGACAATTAATTTCTTTATATAGCGAGACGATTCTTTAGGCCTATTACATATTTCTGTTTTTTATATTTCATGAAAGGAAGCTACATAATATATTTCGTAACTTCCTTTTACTATGTTTAAATCCCTTCACCTTAAACTTGAAAACATCTCATTTTTTCACTTTACATTGTTCGCAAAAGGTTTATAATGTTTAGTGATGAGAAATGATAATGTTAAACATGAAATAAATTTAAAAGGAGAGATTTACTGTGAATGGTAAGGGATTAGAAATTAGATGGCATGGAAGAGGCGGTCAAGGAGCAAAGACAGCAGCACTTTTATTAGCAGATGTAGCATTTAAGACCGGAGCTTTCGTACAGGGATTCCCAGAGTATGGTCCAGAAAGAATGGGCGCACCAATTACCGCATACAATCGAATTAGCAAAAAGGAAATTCGTGTACATAGTAATATATATACACCTGATTTAGTAGTCGTAGTGGATGAAACTTTACTTTCATCTGTAGATGTAACAGCAGGATTAAAAGAAGATGGTGCAATTATTGTAAATACTTCAAAGAGTGCTGAAGAGATCGCACCATTATTAAAAGGATATAAAGGCCGTGTATTTACTGTTGATGCAAGACATATTTCAGTAAAGGCACTTGGCAAGAACTTTCCTAATTCTCCAATGCTTGCGGCTGCTGTAGCAGTTAGCAATGTTATGGAACACGACCAGTTTATGAAAGAGATGCGTGCAAGTTATCAGCATAAATTTGCTAAAAAACCAGAAGTAATTGATGGTAATATGAAGGCTTTGACTATGACATTTGAAGCACTTGCGCCTGCACTTGAAGATGAAAAAACAGCGTAGTTTTAAGTGGACAAAGCATTTCATAATAAAAATTCATATAAAGTAAGAGAGAGAGCAAATGAGAACAGACGTACATAAAATTAATGAACAGACTCCACATCAAGATTTAACAGAAGGTTTGATGATGTTTGCAGGCGGAACTGCAAAAGAGTTTAACACAGGTGAGTGGAGAACCAATACACCAATTTTTCATGAAGACCTTTGTAAACAGTGTCTTCTTTGTGCTCCAGTCTGTCCAGATGGAAGCATTCCAGTAAAAAATTCAAAACGAAAAGATTTTGACTATGATCATTGTAAGGGTTGCGGCATTTGTGCCAAGGTATGTCCTTTCAACGCAATTGAAATGAAGGAGGGCAGATAACGATGGCAAGAAAAGAACGTATGTCAGGAAATGAAGCAGTTTCCTCCGCAATCAAACAGGTAAATCCAGATGTTATGCCTGCATTCCCTATTACACCTTCAACAGAGATTCCTCAAATGGTATCTACCTATATTGCAAATGGTGAGATGGACACAGAGTTTATTCCAGTAGAAAGTGAGCACTCCTCAATGAGTGCTACAATCGGAGCAGAAGCTGCGGGTGCTAGAAGTTTAACAGCAACAAGTTCAGCTGGCCTTGCACTTATGTGGGAGGAACTTCTTCTTGCAGCCAGTAATCGTATGCCATGTGCATTGGCATTAGTTAATCGTACGTTATCTGGTCCAATCAACATTAACTGTGACCACTCCGACGGTATGGGTGCGAGAGACACAGGCTGGATTCAGATTTATGCAGAAAGCAATCAAGAAGTTTATGATAACTTTATTCAGGCTTATCCAATTGCAGAAGATCCTAGAGTACATCTTCCAATTATGATTTGCCAGGATGGTTTCATCACTAGCCATGCCGTAATGAATATCGAGTTATTAGAAGATAAAGAAGTAAAAGATTTTGTTGGTGAATATGAGCCAGAAGAGTTCTTATTAAACCCTGGTAAGCCAATTGCAGTTGGGCCTTATTCCGTTACCAGCTATGCAATGGAAGCAAAGAAAAATCAGGAAATTGCATTAGAGAATGCCAAAGAAGTTATTCTTGAAGTTGCTAAGAAGTTTGAAGCTCTTTCAGGTAGAAGCTATGGCCTTTTTGAAGAATATAAGACTAAGGATGCAGATTACATCATGTTACTGATTGGATCAGCAGCAGGAACAGCAAAACAGGCTGTTGATGACCTTCGTAAAAAAGGAGAAAAAGCTGGTGTAATTAAGCTTAGAGTATTTCGTCCATTCCCAGCAGATGAGCTGGCACATGCACTTAAAAACTGTAAAGCAGTTGCAATTATGGATCGTACAGAAAGCTATAATGGAAATGGCGGCCCACTTGGCAGTGAGGTTACTGCTGGATTGTATCGTAACAAGGTAATGATTAACGCAGTAAACTACATTTACGGCTTAGCAGGAAGAGACTTTACAGTAGAAGATGTGTATGACATTTTTGCTGAACTAAAAGACGCTTGGAAAAACGGAACAGCCGTGGAACAGTATCAGTATGTAGGACTTAGAAAGTAGAACGCATAGGATTGGAGAATACATATGAGTAACTATAGTTTAAAAGAAGTTATGAATAAACCTGAGCGTTTATCACCTGGACACCGTATGTGTGCAGGCTGTGGCGCTACTATCGGCGTGCGTGCCGTACTTCGCGCACTACATGAAGGAGACCATGCTGTAATCGGTAATGCAACAGGATGCCTTGAAGTATCTTCCTTTATGTATCCATATACTGCATGGGAAGACAGTTATATTCACAATGCATTTGAAAATGCAGGCGCAACCTTAAGCGGCGTTGAAACAGCATACAAAGCGTTAAAGAAACGTGGAAAGCTACCAGAAGATGTTACCTATAAATTTATCACATTTGGTGGAGATGGTGGAACCTATGACATCGGTTTCCAGTCTTTATCTGGAGCTATGGAGCGAGGACATAACATGGTGTATGTATGTTATGACAATGGGGCTTACATGAATACTGGTATTCAACGTTCTTCTGCAACACCGATGTATGCAGATACCACAACAACGCCAGTTGGAAAGCAGTCCAATGGTAAAATGCAGAATCGTAAGGACTTAGCAAGCATCATTGCAGACCACGATGTACCATACGTTGCACAGTCTACATTTACCAATGATTTTAAGGACTTACATCTGAAAGCAGAAAAAGCCATTTACACGGAGGGTGCTTGTTTCTTGAATATTATGACTCCTTGTCCAAGAGGATGGAGATATGAAACTTCAGAAATCATGAAAATCTGTAAATTGGCAGTTGAAACCTGCTACTGGCCAATGTTTGAAGTAGATCATGGAAAATGGTCCTTAACTTATGAGCCAAAGAAAAAACTTCCTATTGAAGATTTCCTAAGAGAACAGGGAAGATTTAAACATTTATTTAAAAAAGGAAATGAGGATTTAATTGCACAATTCCAGGCAGAGGTTGACAGACGCTGGGAAGACTTACAGTATAAATGTGCAAGATAGAATAGCATTATTTGCGCTTGTGATCATCACAAGCGCTTTTGTGCGTTTATTTGAACGTATAAGAAATTGAGTGGAAAGGAACGATTTTATGACACTTTTAACCTATCAGGTATTTAAAACAGTTGCCGATATTGGCAGTTTTCATAAGGCAGCAGACATTCTAGGCTTGACTCCATCTGCCATAAGCCATGCCATTTCCTCTATGGAAAGTGAGCTTGGTTTTACTGTAGTTACAAGAAGCAAGACAGGTGTTACTCTAACGAACTATGGAGAGCATCTTTTGCCGTATGTAAATGCAGTACTGAACAGCGATGAAAGTTTAAAGCAAGTTATTGATGAAATGAACGGATTAAAGACAGGAAAAGTCAAAATCGGAGTGTTTTCCAGTGTGTGTACAAGCTGGCTTCCTGAAATACTGAAATCCTTTCAGGAAAAATATAATGGCATCACCATTGAAGTGTTCCAAGGTACATATGATGACGTAGCGTATTGGATCAAAAATGCAGTTGTTGATCTAGGATTCTTATCTGTATCGAGTGCAAAAGATATTCCGATTGAACCTTTGTATCGTGACCCGTTGATATGTGTAATGCCAAAGGGCAAGAAGAATCAGGAGAATCCTGATTTCGTAGATATTGAAGAGATGCGTGCCCACCAGTTTGTTACACAGCGTGAGTGTACGGATGCAGATATACAGAACTTTTTGAAAAAGAATCATTTGCGAATTCAGTCGAATTATCATGTGGTGGATGACCTTTCTACAATTCGTTTGGTTGAGAAAGGATTCGGAATCTGCTTAATGCCAGAACTGGTTATGCAAGATATTCCTTACGAGGTAGAAGTCTATCCAATAAGGCCAGAGGCGTGTCGTGTAATTGGCATTGCAGCTTTGAATCCTGACTTTATGGCACCAGCAGTGAGGACTATGTATAATCATGTACTGGAGAATTATAAAAATATATAAATTAGAAGAAAAGAGAAATGAAATCTTACAGCCAGGAAATTTGATTTTCTGGCTGTTTCGAATGTTTGCTCTAAATATAAAAATTTATCTATAATAAATAAATGAAATGTGTTATAATAGAGTATGTTTATTCTAACAAAGACAATTCTAAGTACTTCCATGTCACTTATCTGTTTTTAATCACACAAATAAACGAAATTGTATACTAAAGGGGGAATGTATGAGCAATAACAATAGTTGTAATTTTTTTAATCAGGAGGAAGGTTAGAAATGAAAGAAATCAACGTGATTGATACATATATGGCAAAGCTGTATAAAGGGATTCTTAGTATCACCTTATTATCACTTATGGCAGCAGTGTCAACATTGTTTGGGTTAAAAATGCTTGGTTTTTATCGTACGGTTAACTGGTCAGCGTTGTCAGCGTTTGGAGCGGCCAATGTGATTTATACAATTATTGGCATATATCTTATTCGTAATGGAATAGAAAACGAAGTGGTAAAGCCCATTATGATGAAAAGAGCAAAGGTTTTTATGACATTAATTATTGTAATACAATTTAATTTTATCCTATATTTAATACCATCGAAAGAAGTCTGGGCATTCCTGTTTTATTTCATTTTATTAGAAGCATTTTTCTTTGACCATGTATTAATAGCTGTGACATGCAGTTCCATTTTTATATCTCTTATCGTTTGCTCTTTCTTGAAGTCACAAGCTTTATTACCTGTTAGAAATGAGATATTTATTCCTGAACTAATATTGAAAATAACTACAATTAGTATTTATATGCTAGGTATATACATATTAATGCGTTTTGCAAAAACAAACCTGCTTAATGCCAAGCGTGATGAAATTGAACGAAATAATACCAGAACAAATCATATTATTGAAAAGACAAGAACGATTTCGCAACGTTTAAATGAAACTAGCACTAAGGTTTTGGTTAATGTGGAGTCAGAAAGTGCTTCTACAGAACAGCTATCTAATATCAGCAAAGAACTGCTTGATATGAGTAAAAGTATTATCAATCATAATAACGAAAGTACAAATAATCTAAAACTGCTAAAGGAATGCAGCGAGACCGTTTCTAATAAAGTAGAGGAAAGTACGGTAATATCAGATAAACTGGTACATATTTCAGTTGAGAATGAAAACGATTTGAATAATTTATTAACGGTTAGTGATGAGGTTGTATCCTTTAATGAAGAAACAATTCAAACGGTTGAAAGTCTTGTGTCAGGAACGAAAGGCATTGCCAAAACATTAAATATAATAGATGAAATTGCATCTTCGACGGATTTACTTGCATTAAATGCTTCTATAGAAGCTGCAAGAGCAGGTGAAGCGGGAGCTGGATTTGCAGTAGTCGCAGGAGAAATTGGTAATCTTGCCAAGAATACACAGACTTCACTCCATCAGATAACAGAAGCTATTGATGTGCTTGAGAACCAGGCCAATGTAGTATCAAATTCTATTAACTTAAGTTCTAACAAATTACATTATCAGAATGAAGTGTTACAAAAGACAGTGGAAAAAGTGAAGGATATGATGAAACTTTTGAATACTTCACTGAAAACGATTAAAGAAGTGAATCATTTGAATGAAAAACAGGTTGGTTTAATTCGGACTAGCTATCAATTTAATGAAAATATTTCAAAACAGATAGAAGAAGAAAATGACCATTTTTCCAGTATAGTAGGAGTAGTGCAGACGAATAAGCAGGAAATTGAGGAATTAAACAATCAAGTTGATGGACTCAATTCGATTGTGCAGGAGCTGGAAGAACTTCTAAAAAATTAATAGAAAGAAAAGATAAAGTTCATTTGTAAAGAATGGACTTTATTTTTTCATAAGATGAATTTTATTGTATAATTGCTCTTATAATATCTATATTGTACAAAATACACTTTGATAGATTTCGAACATATACGGAGGTAAAAAAATGAAAGTCACTGTAGCAATTGATTCATTTAAGGGAAGTTTATCGTCAATTGAAGCAGGTAATGCCGTTGCTGACGGTATTAAGCGTGTAGATCCACAAGCCAAAGTCTTAGTACGCCCCCTTGCAGATGGCGGTGAAGGTACGGTAGAGGCTTTGGTTCAGGGGATGAACGGAACTTTTGAGAATGTAACGGTAACAGGCCCGCTAGGGGCAAAAGTGGAAAGTCAATACGGGATACTAAATAAGTGCAATACAGCTATTATTGAGATGTCAAGTGCAGCTGGAATTACGCTGGTAAAGCCAAAAGAAAAAAATCCTCTTCATACAACAACTTATGGAGTAGGGGAAATGATGAAAGATGCCATTGCAAAAGGATGCAGGCGTTTTATCGTAGGAATTGGTGGAAGTGCAACAAATGATTGTGGAATCGGAATGCTTCAGGCATTGGGATATGAATTCCTTAATAAAAATGGACAACAGGTCCCATTTGGCGCGGAGGGGGTACGTGACATTGTTGCGATTCGAGATGAACATGTAATCCCTGCACTAAAGGACTGTACTTTTAAAATAGCTTGCGATGTTACAAATCCTTTGTGTGGAGAAAAGGGTTGCAGTGCAATCTATGGTCCGCAAAAGGGAGCTACGAAGGAGATGGTTCGTGACATGGATCAGTGGCTTTCTAAGTTTGCCGCCCTTGCCAAAGAAACCTATCCACATGCGGATGCTGATGCACCAGGAACTGGGGCAGCTGGAGGAATGGGATTTGCATTCTTAACATTTACCAATGCAGTCTTAGAATCTGGAATTGAAATTGTATTAAAAGAAACAGAACTAGAAGAATATATTAAGGATGCTGACATTGTAATTACTGGTGAAGGCCGTTTGGACGGACAGACTGCAATGGGAAAAGCACCAGTAGGTGTGGCAAAACTAGCGAAGAAATATAATAAACCAGTTCTAGCATTTGCAGGATGTGTGACAAAAGAGGCAGTGGAATGTAATCATGAAGGAATTGATGCCTTTTTCCCTATTGTACGAAGGGCAACTACATTGGAAGAAGCAATGGATTACAATAATGCTTGTAATAATATGATGGATACGGTCGAACAGGCATTCCGACTGATTCAATGTTTTCACAAAAAATAATCAGATAAAGGTGG
>DBKX01000016.1:732-1324 GCA_002297865.1 Lachnoclostridium sp. UBA739 | reverse complement strand
ATTTTTCAACTTTAGGAGCACTCGTTGGGCTGGCACTGGCAATTTTTCTGATTGTAAAAAAGGTGCAACCAGTTTACAGCTTATTACTAGGAGCATTAGCAGGCGGTATGATAGGCGGAGGAGGTCTTGAAATAACTGTCAATACAATGGTTACAGGAGCTCAAGGCATGATTTCTTCTGTACTTCGGATTCTGACATCTGGTATTCTTGCCGGTTCATTAATTAAATCTGGTGCTGCTGAAAAAATTGCAGAAGTAATAGTAGAGAAGCTAGGAGAAAAGCGAGGAATTTTAGCAATTGCTGTTGCAACCATGATTATCTGCGCGGTAGGTGTTTTTGTAGACATCAGTGTTATTACGGTTGCTCCAATTGCCCTTGCTATTGGAAAAAGGGCAAATTATAACAAACCTTCTATACTTTTGGCAATGATCGGAGGAGGAAAAGCGGGAAATATTATTTCGCCCAATCCTAATACCATTGCGATTGCTGAGGCATTTGACTTGGATTTGACAACATTAATGTATCGTAATGTTATTCCTGCAATTTTTGCTCTTATTGCAACTGTAATTGTTGCAAGTTTTTTGAGAAAAAA
>DBKX01000016.1:0-675 GCA_002297865.1 Lachnoclostridium sp. UBA739 | reverse complement strand
GTCCTTCCTTTTGGGCATCTATCTGTGGACCAATCGTAGTAGTTGTTTTATTAGCACTGCGTCCGTTATTTCAAATTGCTATCGATCCACTAATTGCACTTCCGTTGGGAGGTTTTGTGTGTGCGGTGACAACGGGCCAGGTTCGAAAATTCAAGCTTTATACGGAGTTTGGGCTAAGCAAAGTAATTGGTGTTTGTGTATTGCTTCTTGGAACTGGTACAATTGCAGGTATTATAAAGGCCTCGGCTTTACAGTACGATGCAGTTAATTTATTAGAAATGATGAACATGCCAGCATTTATCCTTGCCCCAATTGCAGGAATCTTTATGGCAGGTGCGACAGCATCTACAACAGCAGGAGCGACGATTGCATCACAGACATTTGCAAGCACTTTACTCAGTGCAGGAATTCCAGCATTGTCGGCTGGTGCAATGATTCATGCAGGTGCCACTGTAATTGATTCCTTGCCTCATGGTTCATTCTTCCACGCAACTGGCAATGCCGCCAATGTGGGGATTAAGGAAAGAATGCGTTTGATTCCGTACGAAGCGATAGTGGGACTTACAAGTACCCTTGTGGCAGTTGTGATATATTTGATTTTGGGATAAGAGAAAGTGCCCTAAAAAACAGGGCACAGGATGCACACGAGCGGGTTAGGAAGATAGCTGCTAAAGT
>DBKX01000086.1 GCA_002297865.1 Lachnoclostridium sp. UBA739 | reverse complement strand
TTTTCATAATAGGAATTATCCCTTCTGAAGATAATCGATTCATGTTTACTTATCTTTTCCCTTTTCAACTCCTTTTTCTTTTCTTCGTAAATACGCTTTAAGAGTGTATGCGAAGGTTCATCGTTCGGATTTTGCGTAACAAGTTTCCCTTGAATTGCTACTTGGAGTATTGATTTTTTTAATTGGTTTGGAAAATTTTTGTCTAATTTAAGTATAGTTCGCTCTGNNATCAACATAGGGAGATAATAACTGTAACTTTTTAACAATGCGTTTTTGTTCATCTAATGGTGGAAGTGGCATTAATGAAGATACTATTTTTTCTTTTGAAATATTTGGTTGTGCACCACCTTCTCCTTTTTTTACAAAAGCTGCTTTTTGTGACATTAAATAATAGAATAGAAATTTATTATAAATGCCGGTAAATGGTAAGCAAGCACAACATGCTTGATTTGTAGTCGCGGGAATTTGTAATATTCCAAGTTTTCCAATTGTGGCACCATACATTGCAATAAGAACTGAACCGATGGGATTTAGTTTTACGGATGTTTCTTTTAATGCTAATTCGGTAATAGTTTCTGGAATATGATTAATTAATCCATCTGTTAAATCTCCAGTTTTAAGCCAAGGAATATTGCCGCCGTAATATTCTGCTTTAGTACGATTTGGAGTAGAACCTGAACGCCAGACTCCAATATTTCCCAATCTCACCCATTCCCAAGAATCAGGTATTTCAAAAGGCACCTTATTAGCAATGCAGACAGGCTCCTGATTACCTACTTTCTCATAAGGCAAATTATCGGTACCACGGAAGATGTAGGATGGATTTTTTTCTTTTTTGATTTTTTTTTCTTTGATGAGTTGTTCTTTTTCTTTACGAATACGTTCTAGTAAAACATTAGCTGGTTCGTCATTTGGATTTTGGGGAACTAGCTTACCTTGGACGGCCATTTGGAGTATGGAATTTTTTAATTGCTGTGCATTCATTTTTTATCTTCCTCTGTCAAGTCAATACCTAAAATATCTGTGATTTGAGCTAAAATTTTATCGATGTCTGCATTTAAGCGGGCTCTTTCTTTTTGATACTGTTGAATCAGTTCTTTAGGCGGTAGAATTACTTCTTCTTCATGAGGATATCCGCAAAGGTCGATGTTATAATTACGTTCAGCTATTTCTTCTGCAGTGTAGCATTTGGCTTTATCAAATCCATCGATATTGATTTCCTTTCTGTCATTCCACCATTCGATAGCGGGGGTGAAGTGTTCCAGCTTCATTGGCTTCGTCTTGGAGAAGTTTTTATAGCCTTCTGGCATGTCTAGGCGATAAAACCAAGTATTTTTAGTAGAGCCATTATTATCAAAAAAGAGAATATTGGTGGTGATGGATGTATAGGGGGCAAATACACTGTGGGGCATACGAATGATAGTATGCAGGTTAAATTCAGAGAAGAGTTTTTTCTTGATAGCCAGTTTGGCGTTATCGGTACCAAAAAGGAAACCATCTGGGAGGATGATGGCACAACGACCATTTTCCTTTAGTCGGTACATGATGACATCCATGAAAAGGTCGGCTGTTTCACTGCTGCGAAGGTCGGCAGGAAAGTTCTGTTTGATTTCGTTCTTTTCATTGCCACCGTAGGGTGGATTCATAAGGATGACGTCGAAGCGGTCGGTGTCTTTATAGTCTCTCACGTTCTTTTCCAAGGTATTTCCATGAATAATTCTAGGATTGTCTATATCGTGGAGAAGCATATTGGTGACGCAGAGTAGGAAGGGGAGTGCTTTCTTTTCGATACCATAGATGGAGTTATTGTAGATTTTTCTATCTTCTACAGTATCTACTTGGCTGTCCAATACTTTTAAGGCAGATGTCAGGAAGCCACCGGTACCGCATGCAAAATCGGCAATGGTTTCCCCTAGTTTGGGTTGCAGCATTTGTACCATGAAGTCTGTAACGGCACGAGGCGTATAAAATTCCCCAGCGTTTCCGGCACTTTGCAAACTGCGAAGTATGGTTTCATAGATTTCGCCGAAGGCATGACGGTCTTCGTATTCTTCAAAGTTGATTTCATCGATGACGTTAATGACTTGTCTGAGAAGTATGCCGTCTTTCATGTAGTTGTTGTTGTCTTCAAAGGCGGTACGAACGATGATTTGATTCATCTTTGTCTCTTCTGTGATTTCTATGTTCTTGAGGGTAGGAAATAATTTATTATTAACGAAATCCAGCAAGGCATCGCCGGTCAGGGCTTTCCCATCTTTGTGATCGACGGCCCAGTTGCGCCAGCGTAATTCTTCGGGAATAATAGATTTGTAGTTATCATCGTAAAATTCCCAATCTTCTTCTTTAGCGTCGTAGATTTTTAAAAATAAAATCCATACCATTTGTTCAATCCGCTGGGCATCACCATTGATACCAGCATCGTTTCTCATGATATCTTGTAATCTTTTAACAAAGTTGCCTAAACTCATTTAATATCTCCTTATGTTATGCATAAATTTCTTGTTGTAGTTCTTGAACGGCTTTCATATAGTTGGTTTTGCCACCAAATAATTTAGCGATTTTCATTGGGGAACCGAATTTGCGGAAGGGGTCGTTAGATAGAATTTCCAAGTTATCAAGATCACAAATACCATCATTTTTGTACTTATCGAGCAGTGCAGAAATAACTTCTTGTGCTAAGCCAGAGTATTTATAAAGGTAACCGCTCTTTTTGACATTATTAGCTCTTTCAGCTTTTGTAAGTGGTTCTTTATCGTACGCAATATGGCAAATCAGGTCAAAGTCATCGATGTCTTTTTGACCTGAAGCTTCACGCAACGCTTCAAGTAGAACACCTCGTTCCTGTAATTCATCAATAATAGCCTGTTTTTTTTGCTTGCTGTTCCAGGCTTGCAGGAAGGAATCCAAGGTAGCATATTCACCGATGATATTTTTCTTGGAATAGTCAGTGATACTTTCTGTAGTCAGTTTTCCGCCTTTATCATAATACTGGACCCGTTCATGAAGAATGGTGACTTCCACACCGCGGACGCGATATTTTTCTATTTTCTGCGGTGGATTAATGATAGGTGGATTTGGTGGCGTAATAATAGGTTCATCTTTTCCAGTATCATCATTGCCGTCTTTGCCATTGTCATTTCCGTATTCTGTATCTGGTGGTAATTCTATGATAGAAACGGGTTCTCCATCAAATTCTGGGTCAGCAAATAGACGGCTGGCGTTACGGAAATCCATGATGGTGAAATATTCTTTTCCATAGTCTGGTTTGAGACGGGTACCACGGCCGATGATTTGTTTAAACTCGGTCATGGAGTTAATCATATTATCGAGAACAATAAGACGGCAGGTCTTGCAATCTACACCAGTCGTCATCAGTTTCGATGTGGTGACAATTACTGGATAGGGGCTGTCTTCGGCGATGAAATAATCCAGCTGTGCTTTCCCTTCCGCATTATCTCCTGTGATGCGTATAATATACTTTGGGTTTTCTGCAACGAGGTCACTATTTTCATTGATGAGGGCTTGGCGCATTCTTTCTGCATGGTCTATATCTACACAAAATACAATCGTTTTGGAGAAACGTCCGTTTTCTTTTAAAAAGCGGGTAATTCGTTTGGCGACGACTTGGGTACGCTCATCAATGATAAGTTTTTTATCGTAGTCTTTTATATTATATTCTCGGTCTTCGATTTTCTTTCCATATACGTCACATTGTTCGGCCAATGGGCGCCAACCTTCAAGGTCTTTATCTATGCCAACTCGAATCACTTTGTATGGGGCCAAGAACCCGTCATCAATGCCTTGCTTGAGACTGTATGTATAGATAGGTTCTCCAAAGTAGCTGATATTGGAAACTTCTTTTGTCTCTTTCGGGGTGGCGGTCATACCGATTTGGGTGGCGTTGGAAAAGTATTCTAAAATTTTTCTCCAACGAGATTCTTCTCTTGCTGAACCACGATGACATTCATCTACAATGATCAAATCAAAGAAATTGGGCTGAAACGCGCGAAAGGGTTCTTGTTTATCGTCACCAGCGAGCTGCTGATATAAGGACATGTAGATTTCATAGGAGCTATCGAGTGTTTTGTTTTCAATTTTTGTCATAACTTTTGAAAACGGTTTGAAATCCTGCTGCATAGTTTGGTCAACTAATATATTTCTATCAGCAAGGTATAAAATTTTATGCTTAGTTCCCGATTTCCAAAGACGATGAATGATTTGGAAAGCGGTGTATGTTTTTCCTGTTCCTGTAGCCATTACTAGTAAGATACGATTTTGTCCCTGCGCAATGGCAGCTACTGTTGTATTAATGGCAATGCGTTGATAGTATCTTGGTATTTTATCTCCAGGCATAAAATAGTAAGGTTCTGTAATGATTTTTTCTTGGTTAGAAGTAATTTGTCCCTCGTTTTTGTAGCGCTTCCATAAGTCGTCAGGAGAGGGGAATGCATCTATCTTTAATTCACGCTCTTTGCCGGTTTTTCTGTCATGTTCAAGAAATCCATCACCATTTGAACTGTATACATATGGTACATCAAGGCATTCGGCGTATGCTAATGCTTGTTGCATTCCTGCTCCTATGCTATGGTGATTATCTTTGGCTTCGACAATAGCTAAGGGAAGATTAGGACGGTAATAGAGCAGATAATCCGCTTTTTTTCGTCTTCCTCTTGCTGTTGAGTTACCTCTTACAATAACGCGGCCGTCAGTAAAAAAATACTCCATTTTAATATGTTTGAATTTATCCCAGCCAGATGCTTCAATTGCCGGGGTAATAAACTGAAGCTTAATATCTTCTTCAGTCATTTCCGATTTCTTCATTAAGTTGTTCATACATAAACCTCCTGGTTCCGATGTATTAAGGTTATCAGAAGTTGGGTGTAGAGGTAGTATAAAAATCAAACCTCTGCGAAATTTAGCTATGAAATTTGACTTTTTATATTTATTATAATCTTATAAATGTATTATACAGTTATTATCATTTTTATGATGTCAAATACATTGCAGTGTAAGAGAAAATATAGCACCATAATTTCCCTACACTATTGCTATTTTTCCTAATTTATAAAGAGCCTGTTGGATCCAACAGGCATTTACTGTAAATTTTTTCTATTGAATTTTTTGTAGGTATTTAAAGCTTAAATAAATAACTGTGAGCTGTCTTTGATTCCATACCCAATGAATAACTATTTTTATTATAATGGTGAATTCATGCGAATACAAGAAAAAAAGTTGGCAAAAGACGGAGCGGAATGGTCACGGCAAACGTTGGCACTTAGTATGTGAAATGATATAATATATCATTATTGCGTAAAAGTGAGGGTAAAAGATGGCAAGTGTTGTGAAATCGTTGTTTTATTTTATCTTGGCCGGTATTTTTGAAATTGGCGGTGGGTACATGATTTGGCTTTGGCTGCGTGATGGAAAGGCTTGGTGGTATGGTGTACTGGGTGCTGTTATTTTAATTTTTTATGGAATTATACCCACGCTGCAGCCGGCAAGTGCTAATTTTGGCAAAGTATATGCGGCATACGGCGGTATTTTTATTGTTTTATCGATTCTCTGGGGATGGAAAGTCGATCGTGCCGTGCCGGATTTTTATGATATAGTGGGCGGCATAGTGGCTTTGGTCGGTGTAGCCATTATCATGTATGTACCGCGAAGCTAACTGTGAAATACAATGTATAGGGGTGTAATGAAATGAGAAATTTTAGTCCATTTTGTTGCAGCCCTTTTACTATACAAGTATAAGTGTATAATTTATAGTATTACGACTCATTTTTTCAAAATTCAACTAAAAATAAAAGGCTTTCAGAGAACGAGCAGGATGCATAATTGCAAAACATGGTGAGTTACAGTTCCTGTGTTAGCTGCGCAAAAGAATGGGGTATATATATTTTAACTGCGCTTTATTTTTGTTATAATAGAGCAGTCTGTATATATTATCTTAATTTAGTTTGAAATGAGGTGCTTTTGTGTCTGAAAAAAATCTTGCTGTGGAAGCGTTCAGTTCCCGTTTGGGATTTATCCTGGTCAGTGCCGGCTGTGCAATTGGTATTGGCAACGTCTGGAAGTTTCCTTATCTTTGCGGCCAATTTGGCGGGGCTGCATTTATTTTGATTTATTTGCTGTTTCTCTTGCTCATGGGGATTCCTGTCATGGTATGTGAATTTGCTATTGGCAGGGGCAGTCGTTGAAGCGCGGCGAAAAGTTTTGATGTCCTAGAACCGACGGGCAGTCGT
>DBKX01000084.1 GCA_002297865.1 Lachnoclostridium sp. UBA739 | reverse complement strand
GCAGTTCGCTCATGAAGTTTACACCCGTGGTGGTGTACCCCTTCATGAACGGACTGCGTTCAATCTGTTGTTATAATATCACTTGCAATTCCATAAGTCAACCATTGGCTAATTTCGTTTACTTGCTGCTATGATTTTTTTCATAGATGGAATATTTTTTTGTAACTCATTAAAATCCTGTAACTTCCATTCCCAGTTAGGCGAACCTATCGTTGATGGAGTATTTATTCTGCCTCTTCCATCTTGATTTATGATATCTGCAACTGGAATTACTACTAACTCAGCAACTGTATTCATTGCATAAGAAATAAATCTATGAGACAGTTTTCTCTGTTTACAGCCACTTTCTTTTAAAATTTTATTGGCTCTTCTTCTTTGTTTTGCACTCTTATCATGATACCATTCCCAAATTGTCTGGTTATCGTGATTGCCTGTGTAAAAAACAGAATTCTCCCTTGGGCGTAGACGTTCTATATAATCTCTTCCAAACGCATATTGTAAAATTCCCATTCCTTTTAAGTTATAATAGTCTCTTAATTCCCTAACCTCTTGGCGAAGGTTTCCTAGATCTTCAACAACTATTTTCACATCCGTTTGTTTCCCTAACGCTTCAAAAACCTCATACCCTGGAGCTTCTATCCACTCTCCATCCACTGCAGTAGGACAAGATGCTGGAATCTTCCAATAGGTATCAAATGCTCGGAAATGGTCAATTCTTACGATATCAAATAAGGTCCCACTATATGCAATTCGTTCAATCCAAAACTTATACTGATCCTTTTTTAACTGTTCCCAATCATAAATTGGGTTTCCCCATCTTTGTCCAGTCTTACTGAATAAGTCTGGTGGCACTCCAGCGATAAAGGTTGGATGCCCCTTATCGTCTAATAAAAAGTTTTCTTTATGTCCCCAGACATCCAAAGAATCTGTTCCTACATAAAAAGGTATATCGCCCATTATCTGTATTCCTGATTCATTTGCATAATGCTTTAGTTCCATCCACTGTTTGAAGAAAATATACTGTACAAACATTTCATAGCGAATTTTATTCTGATATTTCGCCAAATCTATTGCTTTGTCTTCCAGATAGTTTTTAAACTCCTTAGGCCATTCATTCCAGCACCTAAGCTCATTTTCTTTCTTGAATGTCAGAAAAATGGCATATTTCTTTACCCATTCCTGCTTACTGAATTCCAAGTAGGAACTATCCTCATTAAAATTCTCAAATGCTTTCTTTAAGTATTGTTCCTTAAATCTTCTTACCTTGTCATAATCCACTTTAGTGCTGTTTTTTTGAAAGGAATGAATCTCTTCCTTTAACAGTCCATCCCTTTTTAAGTAATCTAAGCTTATGTATATCTCATCTCCTGCATAAGAGGAATATGGCTGGTAGGGTGAATTGCCATAGCCTAACGGATTTAGGGGAAGAATCTGCCACACCTTGAATCCCATCTTCTTTATATAATCTACAAACTTATAACTTTCCTTCCCGAAATCTCCAATACCGTATTTGGATGGCATTGAAAAAACAGGCATTAAAACTCCCGCTTCTCTCATATTTTAACACCTCTTTCTAATTAGTAATGATTTGACGTTTGCGAAACGCTACAAGCCGCATAAATACGGCACTTTATGTTACAAAAAATAAAATTACTCCTCACTGGATATGGTATAATAGAATTGACCAAAAACTATAAACCTACACCCAAGAAAGGAGTTATTCTAATACAATGATACCATATAAACAGCTTTCTTTGGCAGATGTTTTTCAGATTGCCAAAATATTTTTAAAAATGACAAACCTGCGTTTCTTTCTCTATTAGAAACTCATATCGACATTGATGAAATGATTCCGAATTCCATTCGAAATCATTTCTATGCATCAACGGGAAGATCCCGTAAATACTCTTTACAAGCTTTACTGTGGGCTTTGATTATTCAGCGTATTTTCTCTATACCTACAGATCAGCTTCTTTTAACTTTTCTTGCTTACTCCAAACCACTTCATGATTTCTATGGTTTTACAAAGGTTCCTGACGCTTCTAAAATCACTCGTTTTAAGCAGGACTTCTTAGATGATTTGCATCTCGTTTTTGATAACCTCGTTGATGTTACCGAACCCATATGTCAGGCTGTTGATTCTGCCAAAAGCTGACATGATTATTTTTGACTCATCCGGCATTGAGGCATTTGTTACTGAAAACAACTCAAAATACGCAAATCGTATTATCAAGCAACCCAAGGCTTATGCAAAGGCGAACACTTATAAGAACTATAATCCATATAAAGCTGCTTACGGCTCCATGCCTTCTCATGCCTCTCCCAAGCCTGAAATTAAGCAGCTCTACATAAATGGCCATTTTTACTATGTCTTCAAGTTTTGCATTGTTACCAATGGACTTGGCATCATCCGCCATATCCCTTTTTATAATAAAGACTTTATGACGAGCCATCTTGACATCGTTGTCGAAAAGAAATCTGATTCCCCTGACGAGGATAAGTGTGTGCATGACTTTAAACTTTTAATTCCAACACTGAAAGATTTCTTTTCAAAGCATCCACTGTTCAATCCTAAAACATTCCTTGGAGATGCCGCATTTTGATACTGTAGAACTCTACAAGAATCTACTTACTGGTGATACTTTCGGTGATAATAATCATTTCACAAAAACATATATTCCGCTGAATGCAAGATCTGGTCTTGAAAATCAGAATTACACCATTAACGGAGATGGTATCCCCTGTTGTCCTCATGATTCTTCTCTTCCCATGAAGCCAGAATGAAAGAAATACCGAAACAGCATTCTGACTTTCAAGTTCGACTGTCCAAAGATAAAATGGATATATGACAAAACGACTAAAAAAGCCATAGGGAATGCTTCTTTAAAAATCCCTGCACTTCATGTAAATGTGGACGCATGATTTATATCTATTCTGAAAAAAACTTGCGTGCTTATCCTGGAACAATTCGTGGAACAGAAGAATGGAATTCCACCTATAAAGTCCGAACTACAGTTGAAAGAGATATCAATCGCATAAAAGATACTCTCTGTTTTACAGGACGTCGAACAAAAAATGAAAAAACATTACATGCCGACTTAATTCTTGCAGGTATTACACAATTAATAACTGTTATGCTGACAGATAAAATCAAACATCCCGAATACATTCGAAGTCTAAAACCTCTAATTTCTTAGGTCCTACCAACTCAATAATGTCTGCGGCTTATTAAAGTGCACCAAAATTCCCAGTTGTCCACATTTTATTTTTTGAATTCATGCTTTGCATAATTTTTCTTTTTTTAGTTCTAGATTACAAACAGGCTTTGTGAGTTTCGCAATTACCTAATTAATAATGATAGTCCATCTGCCTTGCTATCTTGTCACGAACTTCCTTTCCTTGTATCTTTTCACAAATGAAAAGTCCAAGATCAATTCCTGCTGAAACACCTCTTGCTGTAATCATATTTCCATCCTCAACAACCCGTTTTTCAGCTTCAACTTTTACTCCCATATCCTTTATCGTATCAAAAGAATTAAAATGAGTTGTTGCATGTTTTCCACTTAAATACCCCGCTGCTGCCCAAATCAAAGCGCCTGTACAGACTGAAGCTTTAATGGCATCTTCTCGACTGGTTTTTATCCAAGCAAGGAAGTCTTCTTCCTTCATAAGCGTTCTTGTGCCAAAGCCACCAGGTATAATAATCATGTCATACTTAGAGAGTTCTTTAACGACTTTTAAATCAGTAAAATGAATATTACTTGAGAAATCATCAACTGTCTTCTGATAAGAACAAATGTCTACTTCAAGGTTATCCTTGAAGCCCATGGTTTTAAGTCTTGATATCGGATCATACGTACCAATAAAATCAAGTGCCGTAACTCCCTCGAAAATGATAAATGCTATTTTCATAATTCATTCACTCCCAACTTTCGTTCTTTGTAACATTTACAATCCATTTTTTCTTTCTGTATCGAATATAGGATGCAATTAATTTTACAACTTCTTCAGCAAAAGTACAAATTAATACAATGTAAATTCCTACGTGAAAAACATTAGCCACAATTAGTGTGAATGGTACACCAATACACCACATCGCTACCATGCTCTGAATCAGTGTATAGACAACATCTCCCCCCGCTCTAAGTACGCCTTGGATTATAAACATATTGGTAACCTTTATCCAGAAGAGCAGTCCCATAATTCGTACAATATTTATAGCCATTACTCGAGTGTCTGGTTTAAGATGTTTATACATTCCAAAAACAATTGGTGCTATTACAATCATAATACCCCCTATCAGTATGCCTCCTGCAATGCATACAACAATCAGTTTTCCAGACACATCATATGCTTCATCCTTTTCATCATTACCAATAAGATGCCCCACTAAAACATTGCCTGCACATGCAAGACCACTAAAAATTGTAAATGCCAAAGATTCTATTGTCTGTGCCACATTATAAGCTGCAACAGACTCTGTACCTACCTTTCCCATAACTCCTGTATAAAAAGTCTGCCCTAAGGACCAAAGAAACGTATTCAGTATTAGTGGACCAACCTTCTTTAATATCTTAACCATAATACTTAAGTCAACGTCTAATCCGAAGTAATTACACCTCAAAATGCTTCCATCTGAAAATATATAAACCACTAATATCATCAATTCTATTAACTTTGATATAACGGTTGCAGCTGCAATCCACTCAACACGTTCCGTATGCCTGCTGATGATACCGTACACAAACAAAAAGTTTAATAACGTATTGGTCAACACCGCAGTTATACTGGCATATAGAGGAACCTTTGCACTCTTGATGCTTCTTAATATACTAGAAAGAACAGATATTAATGCGGTACACAAATACGCCCAGCATACTACTCTAACATATGTTGCTCCTTGCATAGTTGCCACTTGATCATCTGAATACAGTCCAATGATATTCTTCGAAAATATTGTACTTGCCACTACGAATATCAAAGAAATTCCAATACTAACAATCGCGCAGAGTTTCATTACTTTTTGAATCATTAAATTGTTTTTCTGTCCATGATACTGCGCTGCAAAAATAGCTCCACCACTGGCAATACCATTTATAACGCTTATCAGAATTAAAAATAATCTGTTGGAAAATCCAATTCCTGCAACTGACGCATCCCCAAGTCGTGTTACCATAAATAAATCAATTGCTCCTAACGATGATGTCAAAAGGTTTTGTAGAATTACAGGGATTGCTACAACCTTTATTGTCTCATAGTATTCTTTTTTCTTTACATTACCTTCCAATTTCTCTCCCTCACAATATCTCTGGCATAATTACTTACTTTTATTTCCGTTAATACCGATATCTGTAAACTGTACTTTATGTGGAATTGGATACCATGTTTTTGAGAAGAAACCAGCCAATTCCACTTCTCCCGTTTCCTCTACTTGTTTTAACAAATACCATTTAAAGTCATTCTTCTGAAACTCAAAAGACAGGCCATTATCCTTCCTCATGACTCGCAATGTAATTTTATCTTTCTCCCATGAATACTTTTCCTCTAGTTCTGCTTCAGGCGATAACAAAGAGAGACTTTCTCCTTTTTCTAACCCAAATAAGAATTTGTGTCCATTATCCATTTTGATGATAATTCCGCTCTGAAACGTATTACTTCGTTCAGCAGAGTTTCCATCAGAGATTATTTCAACTTCAGTCTGTATGTAAAACTCCTGTTTATCATAAATTTTATATAAGATTTGTGGAGCCTCGTCCATTGTCAGCCAAAGATTAGCTAGCTGGTTTCTGTCATGTTGAATTAGAATTCCTCCGTCGCTTACATCTATCTGTGCTTTATCTTTATTCTTAATCCGATACTCAGTCTCTTGTTTCTCAATTGCTTTTCTATCCTGATATAAAACTTTTAGTATCTGACTTTCTAATAACCTTTCCTCCTGCCCTATTACGGCAGCTTTTTCTTTTTCTGCATCAAAATTAAGTTTCCCTTTCTGTATATGATAGAACACACTTTTGGACAATTTGCCCCATTCCTTGATTATGTCCCCTTGCTTGATTTGAATTCTGGTTCTCTCATCTTCAGGTAAATTAATTTTTTGTAGCATTTGAGTAATAATATCGTAGTATACAATTCTCATATTACATTTCGTTGCATATTCATTTGTATTTATCTTTCTGTGCATTTCTGGTTTTAACTCAAATATTTCTGAATCTATGTAAGCATTTTTTTCTTTTAGCACTCTGTCCAAAGTTGAGAAAATGATTTGGTCTATATCATTCCTGCTATCGCTTTGTTCTTGCGCAAATGACCAAAATATATTTTTTACAGCTGCCTTAAGCAGTAAACTCATTTGCATCTTAAAATCTACATACTGTGCCTTTTCACCATTTTCTACTTGTAGCGTATCCAAAATATAAAATACGTTTCTTTTAAGATCACATCCTTTTACTATAATATAATGGGAGGCATGTTCTCTCATGTACTTATCGTCGTAATATATTTCGTATAAGTCAACTGGTACAAGAACTGGATGTCCTTTTTTTAACTCTTCTACTATCCTGTATCCTAATCTTTCTTTTTCCGTCTCTCTCCATTCCCTTGCCTCAATGCGAAAGTCATCCTTCATATACTTGTTGTAATGTTTAAAAAACTCATCGTATATATTCTCTCTTTCCACTGAAACATATTGAAAACCACCATGGATATCATAAAGAATATGCATACTAAGCATCATTAAAAACTGATTAAAATACTCTTCATTAAAATAAGCAAAAATAATTGCTAATGGCTTGTAAAAACAATTCAGTTCTTTCCATTCATAATGGTCGCTATTCTTTTTTAAATCTGACAAAATTGTAATTTCTCTTTCCAATTTATCTCCCTCTCAATACTTGCATTTGATTGCTTCTGTATATAAGAACGGTGCATAAATGCCACTTCCTACATAACTTCGTTTGTTTCCCAGCTTCATACTAATACCACCTAGAACGTCTATTACATTGCCTTCCAATACGGTATTTTTTGCACTTCCTGCAATTTTTCCATTAGAGATAACAAATCCCTCTTCAACAATTAAAACAAATCTGCCATCAGAATAATTGTTAATCCCATTTCCAGCTATCCTATTAATAAGCAAGCCGTTCCCAATTCCGTTAATGACTTCTGACAGACTTTCATCTCCTTCTTTCATTATCATATTAGAATATCTCGGAAGCAGCGCCTTCTTTTCCATACTTCGTATTCCATTCCCCGTACTTTGTACACCTATTTTGCCCGCTTTCTGCAGATCGAATATAGTTTGAATTACCTGTCCATCCTTTACAAGCTCAGTTTTTTGTCCCTTAATTCCTTCATCGTCATAAGGAAAACTGTTTTCCATTCCAGTTTCAAGTGAAGAATCTAAGATACTCACCAAGGGATTGAATACCATACCTTTTTTACTTCTTAAAAATTTTCTTAATGGCATAAAAATTCCAACAAGGGCTTGCCCTTGCAAAACGCAGCCATACGGTTCTTTCATTCTGACTTTTGCACTACCACAGGATTCTAAATACATTTGTTTTTCTTTTACACAGTTTTTTAACAATTGATTTACGTCAAGATGTGTAAACACTTTCTTTTCTACGATTGTTTCTTTTTCTCCATTTACCCAAAAACTGACTTGAGCATTAGCTCTTATGATACTTTTATTATAAGTGAACGTAACACCCTTGGAGTTTCTATATTTCTTAGTTACAATGGATTTTGCCACTTCCACTGCTACATCTTGACATTCGCAGCCTCTTTCTAACTGATGATAGAAGTCAAGCGCCACGTCTTTCTGTTTATCCATAGACATATTGCCAATATTCTCGTCATAAATATCAAGTTCTATTGGCTCCTGCCCCGATGGAAATATTACATCAGACTTGTTCCAGAACAAAAAGTTTTTTTCTAATGCTTCTCTCCCCCTATGCTTTCCAAAATTGGAGGTCATCGCAATTTTACCGTCTTTGAGTCCGCGCAAGTCCTCTCTGATTTTCGTATCATATGTATAAAAGGTTTGTTTTGAAAGTCTGATGATACTCTTGTTTTCCTCTTGTACAAAATATTCCCATTCCATGATATCTCCCTCACTTTACTTCTATATTTTTTATCATGATATGGGGGCTCCCCATAGATACTGAAAGATTCTGATTCTTCTTTCCGCATAATCCTCCATTGAACCAGACTAATTTATCTCCAATAAAGCAGATATTCTTTACTGTTTCAAGGATTGAAAATATTATCGTCCTCCCCTTATATTCTCTTACCATCTTTCCATTCTGAAGTTCCGTTATTTTTCCAGCAGCTATATAGAAAAGATTTTGATTAGTATTTCCTCCAAGCAGCTCATCAAGATAAATTACATGTTCCATTTTTTCAATTTCTGGCTGAATATCTTTTATTCCAGGTTCAATATAAGTATTGCTCATTCGAATTAGCAATTCTGAGGTACAATCTTTTGCTCTAGCATTCCCTCGTGTTGTATTCGGAAACTTACCTTCGTATTCTTTATTAGCTAGAAGCTGCTCTATTCTTCCTTTTCGTATCAGATATTTTTCCCTTGTCATCTCTCCTTCGTCATCGTACAAAGCTGATCCACTAAGTCCTTCCAAAGTGGGATTATCAATAACATTTAAGATGTTAGCTCCTATCTGTTCTCCCACCTTTAAATTTAAGTCACTGCTTGCAAAATTATCTGCCTCTAACAAATGGCCAATTGCTTCATGCATAAATAGCGCCGCAATTTCTGGACTCATGACAATGTCGAATATTCCTGGCTGAAACTCTGCTAATGTTTTCTGTTCCTCTTTTAACCAGTTTTCCTCCACGTACTCATGAATCTGTTCTTTAAGTGCTATAAGTTCGTTCAGTTTTCCATCTGACTGGCCACAGGTAAATACCCTTTTAGATAATTTTCCCTTTGTCTCAGTCGACATCTGAACAATGCAATAATAATTGATCTGTTTTTGTGATGGAAAAAAATTATTACTTTTACAGAAAACCTTAAGTGTGTCATCAAACATAAACTGGATATTGGAAATAACATGTCTGCTTTTTAGATATTCTACAATTTGCTCAAGAATTTCGTATGCTTGATGGGCTAATGATACAATTGTTTTCCCCTGTTCATCAAACCACCTGCTTTGAGATTCCGTATACTCAATCCAAGCAGCTCTTTGCGGAAAGCTCTGTTTCTGCCATGAAACATCTTTCACATGATATTCCTTCATGACTAATGACCCGATTTCCTTTATATGATAAGCTTCTTCTGTGTATGTACTAAAATCGGCACACCTGTTATTCTGAAATAATATTTTATAACTTCTACATTTCTTGTATGCAAAAAAATCCTGTTCCTTATCTCGATCACTCATTTCCCTTTTCGGCTCCCTTTCTTACTGCCTGAATTACTACAGCAGTAATAGTAAATAAAATCATAATCACATCGTATACTGTCCAAAAAAATTTATGTAACATCACACTATTGATAGCATAAAAAAAACTGTAGAATGGAGTAACAATTCCAAACAGGATATTACCTGTTCTGTATGGCAGGAATGAAAATCCCCCCAGTGCGAACAATAATAGGCTGAATATATTCCACCATAGTGCTCCCAGTTCTCGTTTTGCTATCCAGCCCGCTATTAATTCCACAAAAGTATATCCACAAAAAATCATTATGCATGACATAATAAGGATTAAGAGTATCTCTAACTGTCTTACGTTGTATGACATGATTAACACACCTGACAAAAACACGATATAATACCACTTATCCTTAACAATCTCCTTTAAGAACGCCTGTCTCTCATATTTTCCCTTTGCAAGCTGTTGGAACATTGCATTCCCTGCCCAGCTAATCATTGTATACATACAGATCGCTCCTAGTAAGTATCTGCCACCAGCCGTACTCCACGCAATTCCAAGATAACCCGATAAAAAGCATAGCAATGTTACTATATTGACAATCCACGCAGTTTCCTTTCTTGCTTTCTTTACTTTCTTTCTATCAATCATTTTCAAAATAACTGCATATATCACAACTAGCAATACGCTTGTTATCAGCAAGATAGCAAATTTGTATGGATATGTCTCATTCCCGCAAGCTTTTCCTGCAATGACTTCTAGATATCCAGTAAAAGGACATAGATACGTAACATATTTTATAACTCTTGGTAATCTGCTAATTGGAACATATACACCCATCAAAATCGGCAAAAATGTATCGATAAAACGAAATAGCCATGCGTGCTTCTTCTTTCCTGTCATAGCCAGATTTAAACCAATCGCTGCTGCGTAGCTTACTGCTAAAAGACAGAAATACTCTGGTAAAATATTAACAGCAAATTGCACTGTAAAAGTAAAATTAAACAGGATTTTCAGAAGCAGAAGTATAACGAAAAGTGTAATAAACAAAAGAGGAATATGTATCATTATCCGAGCAGCTATATGCATGAGCAGTTTTTTCTTCTCATTACATTTACGAATGGTAAATGTACGCCCTATAAAAAATAATATTCCTCTAATATGCGACCACAAAAGCAACGTTACTATGATAAAACGAATTGAATCAGACTTATTGAAACTATAACAGAAAAATACATATGGCAATATCCATAAAAATGGGACAAAAAAATTTATTCCCCATATTTTTCTCTGATTGTATACACCTTTTACTTCAAAGTTTATTATTTCTCTCATGCGTCTTACCACCATTATTTTTTGTATTGTTCCATAATAAATGTAGAGATATCAGTAATTGTTTCAAATTCATTGAAAATATCTGGCTCAATCTCAAGTCCAAACTGTGTTTCTATCATACAGATAACCTCTACATAAACTATGGAATCCAAACCTATGCCATCCTCATACAGTGATTCTGTAACATCTAAAGCTTCATTTGTCTGCAGTTTAGTTGAAATTATATCGCATAATTTCTTATTTATTTCATGTATTGATGCCATTCTATTAACTCTCCTGACAATAATTTTGTTAACAGTATCTTTCTGACACGAGTGACAAAAGGCGTTTTTCGTTTTCTGCAAATACTTGAATCATACATGCTGTTTCATAAATACTTGGCTGTTTGCTCCACAAAACAGCAATTATCTTCCACCAGGCTATTGCTTGATTCATAAGACCTTCCTGTATCTGCTCATCCTCATTAAGCTGCGCAACATATACACTCCATAAGTATCTGCTTCCAACGTAATCTCTAAATAATTGAGAACCAATAGTCTTTGCATAAGGCTTTATTCCAGCTTCATCTTTTAAGAAACCAGTTTTCAAATCCTTAGCAAAGCATAGCATTTTCTCAATTCCCATACCTGAGCCTGTCATATTGTGTATCGACTTCTCCAGCATTTCCTTTTTCAGTTCTTCTCCATTCTTCAAAACTGTCTTTTCCTTCAATTGAAAACTTTGAATAAAAGAATTTCCCTGTGTAGACTCGATAGCTTCTTGTAAGACTGTGCTACTTACCCATCTTGTAGTATCTTCAAATGTTCCAGCAGCCTCTAGCCATCTGTCACTAATGCAGATTTTCTCATCTTCATCATCAAAGCCTACAATTAAAGTATTATGTGGATCTCTTCTCATTTTCTTGTAAAACCTTGTATCCTTAACGAAATACCACTCTGTCCACATAAGTAATGGACTTTCATTCATAATTGCATTTTTGCAGTGAGCAAATAACTCTTTATAATCGGAAAAGAACTCTCTGATAATTCGAATTCCGTTGGTTTCATTTATATTGGATGTGTCAAATAAATGCTCCATGTTCATCTCTTGCTCACACTCATAATGAAATTCCAGCGGACTGATTATGTATTGAAGTTTTTGTTCAATCCCATGATAATTCAGAAAATCAAGGGCTGCATGCTTTGTACAGTTAATGTATTTCGTTACGATGGCATTGTCTATAACTGGGTCGTTGCTTTCGATAAAATTAATTTGCTTTTTCATCTAGATCATCCCTATAACAATGTTCTGGTTTCTTTTTCAAATCAAAAGTGCCGTATTTTGCAAAACACAATGCTCTACATTCACCAACACATTCAGAACGTTTTTGGCATCCTTTACACCCCTCCGCAAGACTTGCTGTTCTACAGTTTCTAAAATCATTTAATAAAGGAGATTTTGTCCAAATTGTATCAATTGGAGTTTCCTTAATTGTTGTATTCCAGCACTCTGCTTCGTTCGCCTGAAGATTATTACATGGGAATACGTGACCTGAATAGTTTATGTAAAGGAATAATGTACCTGCTCTGCAGTAAACTGGATTATTTTCTCCAATAGGTTGATCTACTGGGCAATCTACAATCATCTTCTTATTCTTTAATTCTTTTTTCCTTATCTTCTTCATATTTTCTGCGATAAGCTGATAGTCCGCCTCTGAGAATGTAATATTATTTACTTTAGCCTGTCCAGTTGGAACAGCTGGAATAATTCTCATCACATCGATACCAATGTCGTTCATAATGTCGAATAATCCAATCATTGTATTGATATTCGTAACATTATTTTCGTCTTTTGGCTGCAGCACCATATTTACTTCTGTTACAAAGCCTTCTTTTTTTGCTTCCCTAATTCCATCTACTGCACACTGGAATGAATCAACGCCTTCTGGAGCTCTTCTTAAGTATTTCTCGATAGCTGGATCAGAAGAAGTAAGCGCAATCTGAATAGAAGTAATGCCTGCTTCTTTATACTGCTTTGCATTTTCTTTCAAATGAAAACCATTTGTTAAAAGATAAATCTCAGGTACTACTCCTAATTCCTTCACAGAACTATCTTTAATCATTTTTGCAACTGCTAATGTACGGTCAAGCTGCATACTTGGTTCTCCACCAGAAAGACACCATGAAATAAGTCCTCGTTTAATGAAAGGCTGTACTAAATTTTCATTAATACATTCCAATGACATTATTTCTTCTTCTTCACGGTTTGGTACATAGCACCAGCGGCACTTATAATTACATTTATTTGTTACCTCAATAATAGGGGTAGGATTGGTCAGAATTTCATTATCTTCATAGGAATCTATCTGAGACAAAATTCTATCAGCAGCGAAAATGCCAGTCAGAGGCAACTTTCTCTCTTTTACAAAATCTAAAACTGCTTTTGTTTCATCTTCTGCATATCCGTACTTTTCTTTACAAATGCTATAAACACTTTCTCTTGCCTTTTCAATCTTTCTGGTTTTATGTTTCCTTAACCAGTCTAATAACTCTAAATAAATAATAGTAGACTTCTTATCACTTTCCCACTTTCCACTGTAGTAGGCATCAATAATTAAATAATTATCTTCTGATTCTTTTATAATTGAGCTGAACATTATGTAATGAAACATTTAGAAGCAAATGTTTCTTCGCCTCCTTTTCCTTTATTTTAATTTATCTTAATGATTTTGGCTTCTACAAAATCATAGGGTTACTTGTTTCATAAGTACATGCCCCACATTTTAATGAGGCATGTAAACTAGTTTAGACTATTCGTCATCCTCTGTTTCATCTACGCATAAATACATACATGAAAATTCAACGCTCATAGCATCAGCTTGTTTTTGCATTTCTTTCATACTAAGTGCCTCCTTTTATATGTAATAGAGTGGTTTTTTTTACCACATTTTCATTATACTATTTATTTTCCCATTTTCAAGGTGTAATTTACATTTTTTTGAGTTTTTTTATTTCTTTATGATATTGTATGCAATAATGTACAATTTCTTCATTTCACTCACTAAAATATTCTTTTTACTTTGTATACAAAATTCTTCTCAATTCTCAGTATTTCTGCCTTACCTACATCCTCCCCCTTACGCCTCTTAGAAATTAATACCTAGTGTTTTAGTGTACTTTCAAGCATACAATTCTGTATTTTTTATTACTTTTTACATATTTCAACATATTCACATATTTCTGTCTATCTTTGGCAACGTTCTTACTATTGACTTTCGACATAAAGTTTATTAAACTAACACCATATTACAACACAGGCCCCGGTCCTCAGTACTCAACCGGGTACAACTAGATTATTAAAGGAGGATTTTCAAATGCAAAACGCTTGGGAATCATTTGTTAAAGGTAATTGGTCAAAATCTGTTGACGTTAGAGATTTCATTCAGAAAAACTACACTCCATACACTGGAGATGATTCTTTCTTAGCGGGACCTACAGAAGCAACAAAAGATCTTTGGTCTCAAATCCTTAAATTATTAGAAGATGAAAGAAACGCTGGTGGCGTTTTAGATATGGATACAAAAGTTATCTCTACTATCACATCCCACCCAGCTGGATATATTGATAAAGATAAAGAAACAATCGTTGGTTTACAGACAGAAAAACCATTAAAACGTGCTCTTCAAGTAAACGGTGGTATCCGTATGGCTATGAAAGCTTGTGAAGATAACGGTTACAAAGTTGACGAAGAAGTAGTTGAATACTTCTCCAAGCACAGAAAAACACACAACGCTGGTGTATTCGATGCTTACACTCCAGAGATTCGTGCCTGCCGTTCAAGCCACGTTATTACAGGTCTTCCAGACGCTTACGGACGTGGACGTATTATCGGTGACTACAGAAGAGTTGCCCTATACGGTGTTGACTTCTTAATTCAGGACAAAATGGATCAGTTAAACTCTACTTCTCCAGTAATGACTCCTGATAACGTAAGAAACCGTGAAGAATTCAGCGAGCAAATCAGAGCTCTTAAAGAATTAAAAGAACTTGGTGCTATCTATGGTTACGATATCTCCAAACCAGCTACAGATGTTAAGGAAGCTATCCAATGGATGTACTTCGCTTACCTTGCTGCTATCAAAGAGCAGAACGGCGCTGCTATGTCTCTTGGACGTACTTCTACATTCATTGATATTTACGCTGAAAGAGATTTGAAAGCTGGTAAATACACAGAAGAACAAATTCAGGAATTCGTAGATCACTTCATCATGAAACTACGTCTTGTAAAATTTGCAAGAACACCTGATTACAATGATATTTTCTCAGGGGATCCTACATGGGTAACTGAGTCAATCGGTGGTATGGGTATCGACGGACGTACACTTGTAACTAAGTCTTCCTTCCGTTACCTTCATACACTAAGCAACTTAGGAACAGCTCCAGAACCAAACTTAACAGTTTTATGGTCTACTAAACTTCCTACAGGATTCAAACAGTTCTGTGCTAAGACTTCTATCGAAACATCTTCTGTACAGTACGAAAACGATGACTTAATGCGTGTAACATCTGGTGACGATTACGCAATCGCTTGTTGTGTATCTTCTATGCGTGTTGGTAAAGAAATGCAGTTCTTCGGAGCTAGAGCAAACCTTGCGAAATGTCTTCTTTACGCTATCAACGGTGGTGTGGATGAAGTTTCTAAGAAGCAGGTTGGTCCTAAATTCCGTCCAATCACTTCTGACGTATTAAACTACGATGAAGTTTGGGATGCATACAAAGACATGATGAAATGGTTAGCTGGCGTTTATGTAAATGCGCTAAATATCATTCACTACATGCATGATAAATACAGCTATGAGAGATTACAAATGGCTCTTCATGATAAAGAAGTTAAGAGATGGTTCGCTACAGGTATCGCTGGTTTATCTGTAGTTGCTGATTCTTTATCCGCTATTAAATATGCAACAGTAAAACCAATCCGTGATGAAAATGGTATTGCTGTTGACTACGAAGTAGAAGGTGATTTCCCTAAATACGGAAATGACGATGACCGCGTTGACTCTATCGCTTCTGAAGTTGTTTCTACTTTCATGGGATATATCCGTCAGAACTTCACTTACAGAGATAGTATTCCAACAACATCTATCTTAACAATCACATCAAACGTTGTTTACGGTAGAGCTACTGGTTCTACTCCAGACGGACGTAAATACGGTGAAGCGTTTGCTCCAGGTGCTAACCCAATGCACAACCGTGACAAACATGGTGCGGTTGCAAGTTTAAGTTCTGTATCCAAATTACCTTGGAAAGATGCTCAGGATGGTATCTCTAATACTTTCTCCATCATCCCAGGTGCTCTTGGTAAAGATGACGTTGTAACTATGGGTGAAATCGAATTCGATATGCCTCTAGACTGCGCTTGTAACGAGCCAAACGCATCTCTTTAATTCACAAATTCATAATTCTAGGGGGACTGGCTCCCCAGTCTCCTAGAGTTATTTCCCTATAGATATTTTATAAAATATTTTGACAGACGAAAGGAGAATTCACAATGGAAATTAGTGCAGCTCAAATCGAAAATATGGTAAGCTTATTAGATGGTTATGTAGAAAAAGGTGGCCATCACTTAAACGTAAATGTATTCACAAAGGAAACTCTTTTAGATGCTCAGGCGCATCCTGAAAAATATCCTCAATTAACAATTCGTGTTTCTGGATATGCTGTTAACTTTAATAAATTAACAAAAGCTCAGCAGGATGAAGTTATTTCTAGAACATTCCATGATGCAATGTAATAAATGAATTAATGCCCTAGCCAATTGCTTAAAATGGTTAGGGCATTTGCCGTTATAGCTTTGTTTATATCTCTAACTCATCATTATCAACAACATACACTGGTATTTCTTGCTTCAGCTGATTTCGATCTGTCTTTCCAGTTGTTCCTTTTGGAATTTCGGCTAAAACCACCCATCTATCAGGGATATAGTTATGCATTCCTTGAATTAGAAACTGTTCTTTTATACCAGAAAACACTTCTTTATATGACCTATCATATTGAATAGCTACATATGCAACAAGTTTATTATTTCCTTGTTTGTCTATTTCAAGAACTACTGCGGTTTCCATAATACTTGTATTACTTAAAATATTCTCTTCAATAGGATTTACACTTTGCCATTCTCCATTTCGTTTAAACATATCTTTATTTCTTCCTATGTACCAGAGTAATCCTTCCTCGTCAAGATATCCTCGATCACCAGTGAAAAAGGTACTATCCCTTAAGACTTTCTTTGTCTGCGATTCATTTTCCCAATATGCCATCATAACGCTATCTCCCGTTACAGTAATTTCTCCCTCCTGACCTGTGTCTACCTTTCTTCCTAACTCATCTACAATATCTACTTGGTATCCTAAAACCGGTAATCCTAATGCTTTTTTATGATCACAGTCTGCTACAATCGCAAAAAGTGTCTCTGTCATTCCATAGCTTTGATATATTGACTTCTTAAATCTATTTTCCCATACATCGTACAAATATCTAGGCAAAGCTTCTCCTGCAGCTAAGCATATTTTACTGTTCCTAAATGGATTTTCTCCTTCTGGAATTAGCCAGTCCAAATACTTATACACTGATGGTACTGCAAAGAACTTTGTGACTGGATATTTTCGCAAATTATCTAATACACTATATAAATCATCATTCTCTTGGAGAACAGCACTTGCACCTACAGCAAAAGGAAAGTACAAGTTAATGCCTAATCCCATGGCATAGGATAACTGGGATGGCGAATAAAAAATATCAGTCTCTTCACTTTGTAGAATATTCACACCATAAGACTCTATACAGTGCTTTATTGCCACCTGTCTATGTACCACACCTTTTGGTTTTCCGCTACTTCCTGATGTGAAAATAATAAAGGCTTCATCTTCTTTTTTAGTCATATGCGCATTGAACTCTTTTTGCATTTTCCCTGTTTGTTCTTCGTAGTCCATGATTATATTCTGTGCTTGTCTTCCATTAAAATTTGATAGATTGCTTTTTAATCTTTTATCAGCAAATAAAAATACACATCTCGTGCTCTCCATTATATGTAAAACTTCTTTACAATTCATTTTTGTATTAATTAGGACTGGAATAATACCTGCCTTTATCGCACCAAGAAACAAAGCAACAAAATGCGGACTGCTGTAAAGATAAATTCCAATACGATTTCCCTTTGGAATTCCCTTACTCACTAAATAATTCGCATACTGATTAGCCTTTTCATTTAATTCTATATAAGTATAAACTTCACTTCTATAATAAACAGCTACTTTATCTTGTCTTCCTTTTCTTAAATTGCAATCTTCTAATAAGTACTCTGCAATATTAAATAGTTTTTCATTTTCCTTATACACTACATCATTCCTTTCTAAATATATTTCAATATTTTTACAAAACAGACTCTTTCGATATAGATATTTCACTAATAATGAAACAGACTCACAACATACTGGTCTCCATAGCCCATTGTCCATATAAGAATATAATCTCCTCTCTCTACTCGTCCCTGTTTTATTGCTTCATATAAACAGATATATGTACAGTTAGCTCCTGTGTATCCATATTTATCTCCTATGTAAATACGCTTTTCCATTGGTACTGCAAGTGCTTCGTATATTTCTTCGCCTAATTGCTTAGAAAGCTGAGATACGCAAAATATTTTTATATCATCTAATGTTATGTGATTGTCTCTTAAAATGCGCTGAATTTCTGGCTTGCATCTTTCTAAACTAATTGACTCTGATGGTGAAAGTTCAAATTCTAATACGCAATCGGAGTTCAGCACTCTTTCTGTTAGTCCCTTTTTAGGAAGTGGGATTAATTCAGATGTTCGATTATCGTTCCAATATCTAGTATGTATATCTTTACTGCTGTCATTTGTAGCTTCAACAATTACGGCACATGCTGCCTCTCCAAAACATGTATAGTCAACAATATCTTCCTTTTTCCAAATTAAACTCATGCACTCTGCTGCCACTACCAATACCCTCTTTGTATTTTCTTGCATCTTAATAAACTTTCCAGCTATATCAATTCCCGAAACCATACCAATACAGGCTGCCCGTAAATCAAAGCAAAAAGCATCCACCCTTCCTTGTATTTCGTTATGAACCATCAAGGCTTGCGTCGGACTCATATATTCCGCTGTGATACTACAAACAATAATTCCATCAATGTCACTTCCGCTCAATCCTGTTTTTTCTAAAACAGCTTTTGAGGCTGCAATACTTAAACTTAATGAGTTTTCCCCATTTCCAGGTTCTATTACATATCGCCTATCTCTTCCTAAAATTTCTTCCATAACGCTTTTCGCAAGTTCGCGTTCCTTATCTTCATACTGATTTAAATAATACTGATTATCTCTTACTGTATTCGGATGATATACTGCAATATCTCTTATTTGAATTCCTCTTTTACTTTTCATTCTTTTCCCTCCTTACTTTTATGATCATATCTGCTCTTCTCTTTGCATTTAGATGCAATTTCTTGTACCACCTGATTGCAAATATCCTGAAGACTGTTCTTATTTCGTCTTCTTAATTTTAATGATGTACCAAATTTTTCATTCAGATATATAGATATTCTTAATAAGTTTATTGAATTTATTCCTAGTTGATCTGTTGTAATCGCAAAATCTTTAATATGTCTTTTTTGAAATCCCAGTTCCATTAAAATATCAGACAGCGCCTGTCTTACTTCTTCCATCGCTAATTTCTCCTTTCTATATTCTAAAATCAATATGGGAACTCAATTGCTCCTATTTGGATGATTGATGTATTCTAATGCTTAAAATTTTAAGGGGGGATAAATCATGTTCACAATTTGTGTACTTTTAAAATATCATTTTACAGTTAATAAATCAATTTCTCACTTTTTTTTTAGAATATATGTTCTATTTCATTTCACATTATTGGACAATATAACAACTCGTTTTACTCTTTAGTGTGAATTTTCATCTATTTTTAATAACTAATCTTATAATATTCTTACAATCAGTTGTCCCCATTATTCCACCGTTGACTTTAAAGTTCTTACATTGTAAACTATGAATACTTGTATATAAATGAAAGGAATTATTTGAATGTATCATAAAGGAAATATTCACTCTCTTGAAAGTTTTGGGACTGTAGATGGACCTGGAGTAAGATTTGTAGTCTTCTTCCAGGGCTGTCCTATGCGATGCCTTTTCTGTCACAATCCTGATACCTGGACACCAGGTGAAGGAGATTCCATGACCGTAGATAAAATCTTAGATGAATTTGAACGTAATCGTGGTTTTTATACGAAGGGTGGTATTACTGCTACTGGTGGAGAACCTCTGTTACAGCTTCCTTTCTTGACTGAATTATTTAAGAAAGCAAAAGAAAAAGGCATTCATACTTGTCTTGATACTTCTGGAATTACTTATACAGCAGAAAAAGATGAAGCTTATCAAGAGTTATTTCAGTATACCGATTTGGTTATGTTAGATATTAAGACTAGCGATCCTATTATGCATCAAGAACTGGTAAAACAATCTTTGGAACCAGTTTTAGCATTTCAGAAAGCTACGGAACGTGCTGGAATCTCACTTCGTGTACGCCATGTAATCGTACCTGGCTATACATTTGATGATGATAAGCTGTTTCATCTAGGGCAGAGTATCGCACAATTTAGAAACCTTAGAGAATTGGAAGTACTTCCTTACCATTCCATGGGAGTCGTAAAGTATGAAAATTTAGGAATGGAGTATCCTCTGAAGGGTATAGAAAACCTAGATAAAGACGATGCAAAGAAAGCACGTCAGATTATTTTAAATGGTGTGAAAGCGATTCGCACTCAAAAATGAATAAGTTCAAAACTGAATTCTATCATTTATTACATTGGGAGTGTCGCTTTTACGATTGAAAAATCGTAAAGCGACAGCTTCTTTTTTATATAGATGAAAGAGAGAAATTTATATCAAAGACTGACACCCTAATCCTATACGTAAAAAAAGAGGAAGTGCCCTCCATGGCTTCTTCCTCTTTACTTTCTTCTCTATTCCGGTATGTGAATGTTAAATCAACGAACTACTCATTTGTTATGTATTATGCAAGATGGCTCTG
>DBKX01000133.1 GCA_002297865.1 Lachnoclostridium sp. UBA739 | reverse complement strand
CATGATTCTGTTATCAGGTGTTATGGCACTATTAGCAATGTATAGCGGTCAAGAAGATAATGTCGTTGGAACACCTGTTAGTGGAAGAACGCATCCTGATACCGAACAGATGTTAGGAATGTTCGTTAACACCCTTGCATTGAGAGGAAAGCCAGCTAGAGAGAAGAGTTTTGAGAGTTTTCTTATGGAAATGAAGGAAACTTGTCTTAAAGCATTTGCCAATCAGGAGTATCCGTTCGAAGAGTTAATATCACACATAGAAGTAAACGACGACATGTCCCGTAACCCACTGTTTGATGTGATGTTCGTTCTTCAAAACACAGAAAATGCAGAGTTTGTCTTAGAGGGAAGCACGGTTACAGGTGCCGTTACAGAGAGTACAGTTGCTAAATTCGATATGACATTCCATGTCGCAGAGGCAAATGGTGAGTTCTATTTCGATTTAGAATACTGCACAGATATTTACAAAGAAAACAGTATGCAATGGATGCTGACACATTATCTGCACTTGCTAGAACAAGCATTAGACAATCCAGACAATAAGCTTGCAGACTACGAAATGGCAACTATGCAGGAGAGAGAGACAATTCTTAACACGTTCCAGAACATAGTGGAATTTGGTGAATGTCAGACGGTTACGGAACAGTTTTTAGCGCAGGTGAAGAAGACACCGGATAACATTGCCGTAATCTATCAAGAGGAAAATATCACCTATCAGGAACTTGCAAGACGAGCAGCACTTATTGCCAGAAAATTAGAAGGGCTGGAAATTCAGAGAGAAGACAGAGTTGCACTGTACATGGAGCGAAGTGTGGAGATGATTGCAGCCATTCTTGGAGTTTACATGGCAAATGCAGCCTATGTGCCACTAGGGGTTGACTATCCAGAGGAGCGAATCCGATTCATGCTAGAAGATAGTGAAGCCAAGGCAGTAATCACATATACGACTCAAAGTAATGCAGCATTTTTAAGTAACCAGACCAAGTTGTTTGAAACACTTCCTTGTCTGAACCTTAATGAAGAAGAATGGCAGGGAGAGGCAGAGCTAGTGAGTGGAAGCCGGCCAGAGGATTTAGCCTACATTATCTACACATCTGGAAGTACAGGAAAACCAAAGGGTGTTATGATTGAGCAGTCAGGACCAGCAAATCTAATGCATTATCAGAGGACAGCACTCCCTGTTACAGAGGATGACCGCATACTGATGTTCTCAAACTATGTATTCGATGGTTCTGTATGGGAAATGATGATGCCATTCGCATTCGGTGCAGCGCTAGTCATGGCAGATGAAGACATTATTCGTGAACCAGAGAAGATGAAGGCATATATCAAACAGACAGGAGCCAGTATATCCAGTCTTCCACCGGCATACTATCGACAAAGCGGCGTGCAGTTTGACAAACTTGTTGTAACAGCTGGTTCTGCAAGTAGTAAGGATATTGTGGAAAAAGCTATTCAAAAGGGCGTTTACTTGAATTCTTACGGACCAACTGAGGTTACAGTCTGTGCGACGGATTGGAAATGTGAAAAGGGTGATTCCATTCCAGATGTGATTCCAATAGGACGTCCAGTTACCAACCAGCAGGTTGTCATTAAAAAGGATGGAAAACTATGCGGGTACTATGTGCCAGGTGAAATCTGTGTAGGTGGAAAAGGTGTTGCCAGAGGGTATCTGAATCAGCCAGAATTAACCGATGAAAAATTCGTAATTGATTCCAATGTAATGAGCAGAGTCTACCATACTGGGGATTTAGGCCGCTGGCTTCCAGACGGTAATATTGAGTATTTAGGAAGAAATGATGAGCAGGTCAAGATCCGTGGCTACCGTATTGAAATTCAGGAGATTCAGCAGGTACTGTTAGGAATTCCAGAGATTACAGATGGTGTAATCATGGTACGAGAAAGTGAAGATGGCAATCAATATATCTGCGCCTACTATGTAGCAGAAAGACCAATTGATAAATCGGCAGTAAGAGCGGAAATTGCCAAAGCACTGCCAAGCTACATGATACCATCCAAATTCCTTCAGATGGACCAGATTCCGGTTACTGTCAATGGAAAACCAGATAAAAAGGCATTGCCAGTACAGATGGAGGATTTCCAAGAGGAATACGTTGCACCGGAGTCAGATGCAGAAATAGCAGTATGTGAAGCATTTGAGTCAGCACTGGGCATAGATAAGGTTGGAATGAAGACCAGTTTTTTTGAAGCAGGTGGCGATTCCATAAAGGCAATGTTAGTAGTATCTAGATTAAGAGAAGCAGGATATGAAGTTACGGTTAAGACTGTTTTGCAGGGAAGGCTGCCAGAGCTTATCGTACACGATATGACAAAACTGTCTGAACAAGATGCTGATTATGAGACTGTGACAGGAGAAGTAAAGAACACGCCAGTGATAGAAGAGTTCTTAAATGATTGGAACTTAAGTAATCCAGCACATTTCAATCAAGCGATGACATTCCCAGTAGAGGGAGCAAACATGAAACTTGTGCAGGATGCCTTAGAGGCAGTTGTGGAACACCATGATATGTTGCGAAGTGTGCTAAAAGATGGAAAACTAGTGATTCAGCCATACGAGAGAGGAACAAACTTCACATTGGAAGAAGCAGATGGAACTGGTGAACATGATTATGAACTGTGGGCACAAAACATTTGTACAAGAGTACAGGAGAGCATAGACCTTGCAGGAGGACCACTTGTGAAAGCGGTACTATTCCATGGTGATAAGGATTATCTGTTTGTCTGTATGCATCACCTCGTAATCGATGGAGTGTCCTTAAGAATCTTTGGAGAAGACTTTAGCCGAGCGTACGAACAGATTAAGGCAACAGGAAAAGCAGTACTGCCAGGTAAGACAATGTCATTTAAGGCATGGAGTGAACTGCTGTCACAGTATCCAGAACAATATATGGAAGATGCCGAGCTGGCCTGCTGGAATAAAGCAGTTTCCAACATTCAGAACCTTTCATTAGAGATAGAAAATGTTCCAGAAAATGATAAACAGACCAAGCCAACGGCTGTATTCACCAGGTCACTAAGCTTATCAGAAGAGCAGACAGATGATTTTTTAAGAAGAACAAATCATGCATTCCATACGGAGCACAATGACATTCTCCTTGGTGCTTTAGCAAGTGCCGTTCAAAAGCTTACAGGACAGGAACATGTTTCTGTTATGCTGGAGAGTCATGGACGTGTACAATTGGATAAAAATGTAAACATAGAAAGAACAATAGGCTGGTTTACCTGCTCCTATCCAGTAAACCTTTCCTGCCGGAAAACAGCAAAACAGAATATTATCCTCGCAAAAGAAGCTATTCGTGACATACCAAATGGAGGAATCGGCTGTGGAATGCTCCCAAAAGACAGCAAGAAAAATGTAGACATTTATTTTAACTATTTAGGGGAGATGGTTAGAGATACAGATCCAATTTACCCATTAGGAGAAAGTGTTGCGAAAGAAAATGCACTTCCAGGTGCCATTAAATTCAATGGTTTTGTAGTAAACAAACAACTGCAATTCTCCATACAGGGAGATAGCCGTATCCTTACAGAAGAACAGTTACAAAACCTTGCCAGACTTTATAAGGAAAGCTTATGTGAAATGATTCAGTACTGTGCTTCCTTAAGTGAGAGTGAACGGACAAAATCGGATTATTCTTCAGTGACTATGAAAAATGAAGATTTACAATA
>DBKX01000317.1:15601-16766 GCA_002297865.1 Lachnoclostridium sp. UBA739 | reverse complement strand
ATAAAAAAGGACAGACCAAAAAAGCCCGCCCCTTATACTTGTTCGTTTATTATACTCAACCCTAGTTTTATTTTATACTGAAAAATTACAGTAAGTCAATTGATTTTAACAATTTTACAAAAGAATTAGTTAAATATCTTTTTTACTTTACTAACCAAATACTTACGTTGAAATTATCTTCTACTATTGTTTAGATGGTAATTACATTGCCTGTGGTATTGAATAGAAAGCCATCCTTGAAACTATCTCTTAATTTCTCAATTGCCTGTTCACCTGTACAATGAGATACTGCAATTCTTTCAATTCCAAACTTTTTAAATGCTTCTATTGTCTTGTCAACGCGCTCATTATCTGCTTCTATCAAGTGTGTACCGCCAATTACCATATAAATTGGCATGTCAATACGTTTCGCCACATCACTTATAATGTTAACAATTCCAATATGAGAACAACCAACAATCAGAACAAGTCCTTTGTCCGTTTTAATTCCGATTGAAATCTCATCCTTGAAATGGTCTATTGGATACTGTCCTTCTTCTTCTACAACAAATCTAGTATTCAGTTTCTCAAAATCATTGGATTGTTTAAAATGATGGAATACGATGACATCATCTGTTAAGTTCATTGTGTCTTCTTCCATTCTCCTTAGGAAAATGCCGTTTGATTCGACGTCTTTTTCTTGAAATCCGTTTCCGATATAACTATAGGATTTACCGTTTATTATAGTATTTTCTAGCTTTGTATTAACTCCACCGAATTTTACGGCCCCTTCTTTGTTTTCGGAATATTTTGCGTTAAAAAATTCGCTTCCTACTATCATTTGAGTCTGGTTTCTTAGTACACCTGATTCAAGTAATTTGCGTACACCGCCACTGTGGTCAAAATTACCGTGACTAATTAGCATGTAGTCTACGGATGAGAGGTCTTTGTTCAAATTAGAGGCATTTTGGATGAATTCGCCGGTTTGACCGGTGTCGAAAAGGATTGTAGTGTCTGGGAGTTCTATGTAGAGTGAAAGACCGTGTTCGCAGATTAGAGCCTCGTCGGCTGGTGATGGATTGTTTTCAATTAGGGTCGTGATTGTTAGGTTCATTGGGACACTCCTTTCGTTTTACATTATTTTTGATTGACGAAGTTCTTTTTGCATTGTGTGTCAGAAAATGTT